>CAMYNC010000113.1 GCA_947259685.1 uncultured Desulfuromonadales bacterium
CCGCCGAGCGCGTGGCGCACCCCGGAGACGTAGCCGACCCCATTGAAGCGCTCCCCAAGCCCGCCCAGCTCGATCAGGCTGCCCGGTTTGAGCTCCCCGTTGCCTTGAAAACGCACCGTTCCGCGAATTTTCGCCAGGCGCGATTTGCGCAGCTGCGCTTCAGCCCAGGCGTCGAGCTCCTGTTGCGAAAGAGCCCCGCCATGCTGCAGTTCGATCTTGTCGGTGCCGGCGTCCTGGGCCAGGCTGAGAGCATCGATATTCCCCTGGGCGGGGGCCTCGACCTCGGTCAGTTCGGTGGCAAGCAGCTCCTGGTTGGCCAGATTCCAACTGGCTGCGCTCACCGCTTCGGTCTGCAGGCGGGCGTCCAACTCCATCTCCAGGTCGTAGATCCCGGTGCCGTAAGCCAGGCTGGTGACCGGCTCCTGGCTCAGATCAGGCTTGCCGATCTTCAGCTGGTCATCCTCGCAGAGGCAGACCAGCCCCAGGGCTTCGGCCCGCGAAACAATGAAATCCCAGTCGCTGGCCTGGTACTGAACGATGTCGGTGCGGGCTTCACCCGTCGCCTCGGCCTCGATGGCCAGCTCCGGATATTCCCCGATGATGCTCTCGAACAGCTCGCTGTCGGTGCTCTCTTTGAAATAGCGGGATTTGCGCGCCAGGTTCAGGCGGTAGAGGGGGGCCTTGCACTCGATCAGCAGCAGGCTTTCGCCCTTGCGCTTGACCTTGATTTTCTGCTGGACGATCACCCCTTTGAACAAGCGGCTTTCAGCGTTGGCATAGCCACCTTCGATCTCGATTTCCTTTCCGGGGACCAGCAGCTCACCGCTGCTGAGAGCAAATTCCTGGCTGGCCGGATCACCGTCATAAAGCACCAGGCTGGCCGTGGCAATCCGGTTGATCACCTTGATGATATCGATCGACACCACCCGGTAGCTGCCGGGCAGCTCTTGGCCGCCCACCTTGATGGTGAAGGTGGTCAGATCGGTCGGCCGGGCGGATGGAACAGCGTGATCAAACATATTCGGTCACCTCAGTGGCGGCAGCTGCAGACTTTGCCCTATGGTTATGCTGCGCAAATTGTTCAGGCCGTTCGCTTCGCCGACCTGAAAGTAATAGCGCGGATCTTTGTAAATCCGGTAACAGATCAGCGCCAGATGCTCGCCGGCGATAACCTCATGCAGATGGGTTAAATCGGGCGAACTGAGATTCTTCAGCAGTTCCCGCAGCGGCGCCGGCTTGTGCTCGCGGAAGCTCGCCGAGAGGACCGCCCGCAAGGGGGTGCCGTTGGGCCGGAACAGCTTGTAGTTGATGGAAAAACTCTCGAGCACGCAGGTGGCGATGAAGCTGCCCCAGTTGAGCAGCAGAAATTTGGGGCGGTGGATCTTCCCGGAAAAACCGGTCGTCAGCTTGAACAGTTCGAGCTGAGCCAGAACTTCTATTTTAGGGCCGCTGGCGCCGGTGCCGTCGAGCAGGAAATCGAAACTGAAGCTGCGCGGCTTGATCGATTTGAACTTGGCCTCTTCACCGTCATCGCCCTGGGCTGGCTCTTCTGGCCCCAGCTCGATCTCGTTGTTGATGGTAAAGGCCTCCGGATTAAACTGGGCTATAAAGGGCGGCCCGGCCGGTGGCCCGATCTGAACATTTTCAGAGTCCTCGAAAGGAATGATGGTCAGTTTTGCCATGAAACCGTCAGCCATGATGTTAGCGTTCTCCCTGGCGTTCCAGAACCTTGAGCACTTCTTCGACGCAGTCTTCGATCAGCGCCTTGCGGTCCAGAGGCTTGCCCCGCTGGTCACCGGCAGGCGTGGTTTTACTCTTGCCGCCGCTAGCGACGCTGGCCTTGATCACGAGTTCTTTGATGATGACCGGCATAATTTTATTGCACCTTGAAATATTGGTAGCCCAGCTCCAGGCTCTCGATCAGGATCCCGCCACTCTCCGCATTTAAGTCACTGATGTTCCATTTTTTCGGCCAGGCGTTGACAAAGGCGTAAGTCTGCAGCGGCTCATGTTCTTCATTGAGCAGCGTCACCCAGACCGTGATCGGCTGAATGTCGAAATTATAGATGGCGTCCTCGCACCACTGTCGGACCACCGAACCGACCAGCAGCCCCCGCTTCAGCACCAGATCGGGATAACGGGCGCGCACCGGCAGTTTGTGCGCGAAGCGCAGCTCGCCCCCTTCATTGTAGGTCTCTTCCTCGAGTTCCATAGCCAGCCCGGCAACCTCGCGGAAACGGTGGTCGCTGTCGCCGATGTCGTCGAGGCCGAACTCGACGCGGAAATGAAAACCGACGGGAGGATAATAAATCGCCATGACTAATCGTTCTGGATAACCAGTCCTTCGTGAACCAGTTCCATCGATTCGATCGCCACCTCGTTGCCCTCGGCTTTAAGATCGGTTGACTGGATCTTGGACGGCCAGGCGTTTTTGACCTTCCAGACCATCACCGGCTCGTGCTCTTCATTGAGCAGGCTGATGGTAATGTCGCGGCGCTCGATGGTGTTCATCTTGACCGTATTCATCCAGTTGAAAAATCCGTTTTCGCCGGCAAAAACCCCGCGTTTCAGGGTGATGTTGCTGTACTTGTGCATACCGGGCATCTTCAGCTTGCTGTACTCGCGGCTGGCGCCGTCACGGTACTCGAGAACTTCAATTTCCTTGTCGAGGCCGGTGACTTCTGAAAATCGGATGCTCGCATCGGACCACTCAACCTGAAAATGAAACTTTGGTAGTGGGTATTCAGCCATGGTCATCCCCTTTATCCGCTAGGTAAAAAAAGAAGGGTCAGGATTCCTGCATCTTGTGCGAGAAACGCAGGATGATAAATTCGGCCGGTCGCACCACGGCCATGCCGATTTCGACAATCATGTTCCCTTCGAGAATGTCCTGGGCCGACATCGTCTGGTTGAGCCCGACCCTGACGTAGAACGCCTCCTCCGGCTTGGCACCGGCCAGAGCTCCGGCCCGCCATTGCAGGGTGAGAAAATTCTCGATCATGCTGCGGACCTTGACCCAGGTGTTGGCGTCGTTCCCCTCAAAGACGAAATGGGCGGTCGCTTTCTTGACCGATTCCTCAACCATGTTGAAGAAACGCCGCACCGAAACGTAGCGCCACTCGTTATCATTGCCGGCCAGGGTGCGCCCTCCCCAGACCAGGGTTCCCTTGCCGGTAAAAGCGCGAATGGCGTTGACCGATTTGCCGGTCGTGGCGTCGACGTTCAAGCCATCATTGAGGTCGCCGGTGATATTGACCGCCGGACCGAACACGTTGTTAACACTAACATTGGCTGGCGCTTTCCAAACCCCGCGGGAGCTGTCGACCCGGGCATAAACCCCGGCGATGGCGCCGCTTGGCGGCAGGGTCACGGTGGCGTTGGCGGTGATGAAAGCCTTGATCGCATTGTAGATCGCGGTTTCATCCTCCTTGACCGAGCTGTCACTGATCGCGGTGCTGGCCGCAATGCTGCCGGCACCGGCAACGACGCTGCCGTCGGTCTGAATGGTGTCGGTGGTATGCGCGTTTACGTTGATATTGTCGTCGTTGCTGTAAAATGGCAGCTTGGTATCAAGATAGGGGAAGTAGGCCGCGCCATATTTGACCTGGTCGAGGTCGCTGGTGATGTTGCCGCGAAAATCAGTGGTCACCTCGGCGTTGGTGTTGACCCCGCTGGGGACCGCATTGGCAACATCGGCGATGGTGAAGCGGTCCTGCAACTTGTTACAGTGCGCCAGGGCGGCATCGACGACAGTACCGAGCTGCGCTGCGGTTCCCAGGCAGGCGTCGGGAAATACCAACAGGGTCGGCTCGTCGTACTTTTCCAGTTCATTGATCGCATTGGTGAAATCGGCCGGGTCGAAGGCAGCACTCAAACCGCCGATTGACACCAGGTAACAAGGTCCGCCGCCATTGTCAAAAAACATCTTCATGCTGTAATGAAGAAACCGGGAAGGTAGCGAAGGAGGTGTGCCGTTGAACGACACTTCGGTGGCGGTGACCTGACCGGTCGAGGCCAGAATGGTCTGCGCCACATTGACCGACAAGGTCTGGATGCTGGCCAGCCCGAAGTAGCTTTCGAACTCCAACAGTGAAGTGATGCGGGTCGGCACATTGGTGAGACTGTTGCCGCTCTCGTCAATCGCCTTTTCGGTATAGCCGATAAATCCGGGCACGGCGGTTGCCACCGCGACAACCGATGGTGGAAATTTGGCGATCTCCTCGATGTAGACCCCGGGCGAATAGTACGTAGCCATAATTCCTCCTTCTCCGGTCTTTCGACGCCGAAAAAAAGTGGGTTATTGCTTTTTAAACCTCAGTAGATAATTCAAGCCCCCTGCGGGGACCCCGTCCTGTGGCGATTCCCAAGAGATATCGACCACGCCGAGAACTCCCTGGGAGCTCAGCTCGTTGTCGAGATAAATGGTTTGCGGTGAGCTCCCCAGGCTATCTGTGTCGAGCAGATAGGGTCCGCCGGACTGCGCCGAGAGATCGATCCGCGTACTGGCCAGGGTGGCGCCGCCGCTGTCGATTGTCACCTCTTTCACTGTAACCGCAGGGTTAAAGAACTTTTTGACCAGGTATTTGCTCGGTACTGGTCCTGCGGAAAGATCGGTTTTGGCGAAAAAAACCTGCGGATAAATTCTCGCCGCATCGGCGACATCGACGAACGCCCCGGCCGCCAGGCTTTGCCCGCCAGCAGGCTGAATGACACCTGAAGCCTGCAGGTTATCCAGATAGAAGTGCGGTCCCGGCATGGCCGCAGGATCAGGCGCATAGCGGGTAAAAAATGAGGAATCCTTGAGCTGGGCGGTAAAGCTGAAAGTTATCAGGCTGGTAATCCTACCCAGCAGCGGATCAGCCGCCTGAGGGTTGGCGGCAGAGTAAACCGCAAAGCCCGCCTCCCGAGGCCGAAAGACCAGTTGATGATCGCTCAGCAGTCGGGCGCAGCGGCTGGTCGGCGAAAAAGAGACGCCCGGCAGAGACTTGCCGCTGCCTTCATCGACGACGCTCACCCTGAAAAAAACTTGGTAGTCCAGAACGAATCCCATATCCGTCACTTCAATCCGGTATCGACCTGAATCCGGGTGATCTCCGGGCCCGCGATCGTTTCATCAAGCTGAATCTTGACCATCCGCACTTTGTAAAGCACCGAGGGAAAATACGCCCCGCCGAGCACACCCCACAAATGATTCAATTGTTCGAAGTTCAGATTGTTGAAATCGAAAATCAGCTTTTCCAGACCAGTGGGAAAAGGATTCGCAGCTGTTTCATTCTGGGCAGAAAAAACTGGTTTGCTCTGGAAGCGCTCGATCGTTTCCGACAACCGCAACAGGCTGGTGCTGTAATTTCCGAATTCGAATGACAAAAGGAGGTAAAGGTTGAGATGCACAGGGGGTTGCTGGTAGGAGAGCTGATCGTTGACCCGAACCTGGTGTCGGCTGTTTTTTAGGACCGTTTCCTCTTCGATATTGACCAGCGACAGGTAAACGCCGTTGTCGTTGGTCAGCTCCTTCAGTACGTGGGCGTGATTGATGATCGCTTCTGCATCATCAATCTCCAGGTAATCTCTGAGCTCTCGCCTGATAAATTCTATTGTTTCGTTAATCATCGACCATTTCAAACCACTCCAAGGTTAAACAATTAAAAAATCTCCATCATAGAAGCCATCATATTTCCGGCTACAATATAACAATGAGCACATATTTGAAATTTGAGCCTACCAGACACCAGTTTAATCTCTTTACCTATTTGACCAATTTTTTGACCGATTTGGTCAAGCAAGCCAAATACACACGCAAATCCATAAATAAATTTGACATTAAAACAAGTAATTGAGGAATTACTTAAAACGATGTACTGGTATTCATCTCTTTTCAAGCGACCTCAAAAGATCCGGGATGCCTCAAGTTACCGCTAACCATTATCGGCAGGTTCATCTCAAATCAAAGGGCAAACCGCCCGTTTAAGTTTCGGCGGTACTCCCCAGGTGTTACCCCATGAATTTTCTTGAACACCCGGTTGAAATGCGACTGGTTGTTGAAACCACTTGCAAGAGCAATTTCGAGAAATGACAATCGGTTTTCTTTGAGTAACCTACTGGCGTGGGAAAGGCGCAGGTTGTTTACATAGGCCACAAAGGTCATTCCGGTCTTTTTTTTGAAACAGCGAACAAAAGATGAGACGCTCATGCTGGCAGTTTCTGCCACCTGGCTGAGAGTTAGAGATGCTTTGAAGTGGGAATGGATATGGTAAAAAGCCAGCTCCAGCCCTTCTAAGGGGTAAGCTGCCTGCGACGACTCGGCAGAGCTGCACACCCCCAGGATATTGCGTAGGGTCAGTTCAAGTTTATCAAGTGACAAGGGTTTGTTGAAGTAGTCCCTCGCCCCTTGACGGAAGACACTTACCGCAACGGCTTCGGAGCCCTGATCGGTCATGATCACAACAGGGATGGAGGGCTTGCTGGACTTGAATTGAGAAAGCAACTCGAAACAGGGGAATTCCCGGGAGTGATCGAGCAAGACGAGGTCGACGGGGTTGGCCAGAAAGAGTTTCCAGGCGGCCTGGTGCTCTTTATGGTGGATCAGCAAACACTCCTTAAACCCTTCGCTCAGTACGGTGAGATAAGTCGCCTCTCCGGGATCAATTACGAGAATGGTCCCGGAACCCCAATGCAGCTCTCCCTCAAACTCGTTAACGTCACCTGCCTTATGGAGAACATAATGGGTCCGTTTCATAGTGAATCGCCATCAGTATTCTAGGAGGCTGTCGGACTATTCGGGCCGAAGCGAAAATTTGGATGTTTGAGACCAGATTTTGGCTCGTTTGAGAGCTCATAGCCGTAGCTATGGGCCGAAAAGGAGCTATTCAGACTGTCATATCTATGTCTCAAGAATCTTCCAGGAGGCCAGTAACTGCAAAAGCCGAGCGCACCATAGGATCTATTTCCTTCGGCAGCTCGGCAATCTTTGTCCCAAGGTCTATCGCTTTCATGCCCCCCCACAGAAGGATTGGCATTGTCGGGATTAGCTAATCTAGATTATTGTGATGTGTTTAACTTCTATCAGAAATTAATGAGACCTCAAGCCTTTGGCTGGACTTTCTTATTGAGTATTTCAAAAACACTGTTTGAACAGTAGGGGATAGTAGAGCCATAGAGATCCCGTAAAGCAGAACCCTGATCGAAGGGCGAATCTACCAGGCACTCTCGATCGACCAAGAGTGCCTGGGGTTTTCCTAGATTGTGTTAAGAGATAAAAAGTCGGGGAGGTCAAAAATTACCGCAGACTGCCCAATTTAGAACACCTGTAGAACCTTACCCACCTCAGCTGTTTTTTTGCCGTTTTCTAGTTGCGACAAGAACTTGGTACCAATCCCAACCAGACCGGCAATTGTCTCCTGAAGTGCTCCTAGTCCGAGTCCTTTCTTCGGAATTTAATCAGCGACAAAGCGGATTGACCACATATTTTTATCCCGAACGGGAAATCCAGATCAAAATTCTTCAGCCCAACCACTAATTATCCCGAACGATATAATATTCTTTACCAGCGACAATAATTTCGCTAATATTCCCGAATGAAACAATTTTCTTATCAATGATTGGAGCGCTGATGCCTGGACCTACCTCAGAGCAGATTCTGATCACCGACACTATTGACCTTGGGAAGATCCTGCGGAAAAAACGCAAAGCACAAGGGCTTACTCAAGGAGGGGTGGCCGAACATTGCGGGCTGAGCCTGAGGTTTGTTTCGGAAGTTGAACGGGGGAAAGCGACGGCGGAAATCGGCAAAGTTATTTATCTACTCAGAGCTGTCGGTGTCGATCTGTTCGCTGCGCCCAGGGTTTAAACGATGAGCGAAGTTCTGAATGTCTATCGGAGCGATTTACAGGTTGGGGAACTTCTCAGAGTAGCTGCTGAAGGCTATGAGTTTCGCTACCGCCCAGACTATTTGAGTGATCCGGCAGCCCAGCCGCTTTCCCTTGCCCTGCCGCTGCAGCCGGAACCCTTCTCTAACGCTGCCAGCCGGGCTTTTTTCGCCAATCTGCTCCCTGAAGGCCAACTTCGTGATTATTATGCCCGCAAATTCCGTGCGTCGCCGGAGGATGATTTCGCCCTGTTAGAAGCTTTGGGAGGCGACTGTGCCGGAGCGGTATCGCTCTATCCTCATGAAAGCATGCTACCCCCTGCGACAACCGATCCTGAGTACCGACCGCTGACCAGCACCGAACAGGAACAGCTACTGGATGAAGCCTACGTGATGGACCCGACCTTTCTGGGAGCGGAAGAACGCATCAGGCTCTCCCTGGCGGGCATGCAGGACAAGCTACCGATTGCCATCATAGATGGGCAAATCTGCCTGCCGCTCGGCGGCGTTCCGAGCAGCCACATCTTAAAACCACAGAACCACCGCTTTCCCAATCTGGTTGAAAACGAGGCGCTCTGCATGGCGCTGGCGCGTGAAATGGGGCTGGAGGTTCCCGATACATCAATCCTGTCGGTCGGCGACCGGGCCTACATCGTTGCGCGCTATGATCGAACCACAGATGCACTGGGCCGCATCATCCGCCTGCATCAGGAAGATTTCTGCCAAGCCCTCGGCGTGCCACCGCGCCTGAAATATGAAATTAACGGCGGCCCCGGACATGCCAACTGCTTTAAGCTCATCACCCGTTGCAAAAATCCACTCACCGACCGGATCAAGCTTCTAGAGCTGACCTTTTTCAATCTGCTGATCGGCAACGCCGACGCACACGCAAAGAACTTCTCACTGCTTTATAGCACAAGTCATCACCCATCCCTGGCGCCCTGCTACGATCTGGTCTGTACCGCGATTTATGACCGCGTTGAAACCGAAATGGCAATGAAAATCGGCAACGCCTTTCATCCCCGTGATATCCGTCGCGAGGACTGGCAGGAGTTTGCCAGGCAGATCGGCGGCTCGGAAAATGCGGTGATTAAGCCACTCAGAAAGATGGCAGGATCGCTCCCCACCGTTGCAACAAAGCTGACCAAAGAGTTGGAAAACCGCTACGGGCAGAATTCAATCTATTCAGCAATCGTTGATAAGATCAGCGAACGCGCCGCAACAATCTTGCGCTGCACAGCCACATAGATTCAAGCGATCTGAGTCCAACGCACCGCTGTGGACAAGTCAATCCGGAAGTTGTCGCCTGCAAAGCACCTTTTTCGAATAGTTTAGCTGGGTCGCACTGAACAATATCTTCAACCCTGCGGACCAGTTCTTCATTACGATTATTTTTATCCGCAATGATAACCTACAGAAGGCGTATCATGTCCGTACGGGCATAATCTTGCCGGGCAGTGATCTTTGCCAGACGACTGTATATTGTGCCTTCCGGGTCTCAGGAAAGGACATAAACCCTTTGAATTACTTAAATGTCGCGGATTGTCGTCGAAACAATTTCCCTGTTACTTTCAAATACTTGAAGGCCTAAATGCTAAACCCTGCCCAGATCGGACAGTGGTCAGACGGCTTTTCCATCCCCCGTAGTTGATAGTCGATTCCCGTGCCGGAACAAAGCTCCATCAGCGGCCGGGTTGCCATCACCAGATCGATCCGCAGACCACGTTTGGGATCGGCCTCGAACCCGCGCGAGCGATAATCGAACCAGCTGAAGCGGTCGGCGACATCCGGGTTCTGCTCGCGGAAGCTGTCGATCAGTCCCCAGCCCTTGACCTTTGCGAGCCATTGCCGCTCTTCCGGCAGGAAACTGCACTTGCCGGTACGCAACCAGCGCTTGGCGTTGTCCGGACCGATACCGATATCGCAGTCCTGCGGGGAAATATTCATATCGCCGAGAACCACCAACAGTTCATTCGGGTCGGCTTCGCTTTCCAACCACTGCTGCAGGTTATCGTAAAAGGCCCGCTTGTTGGGAAACTTCTCTGGATGTTCGCGGTTTTCCCCTTGCGGGAAATAGCCGTTGACCACCCGCAGCTGACGGCCATCAGCCAATTGGTGAGCGGTAATTATCAACCTTCGCTGGTGTTTGGGATCTTCTCCGGAGAAGCCTTTCTGTATTTCCTGCGGCTCCAGTTTAGAAAGGGTCGCCACACCATAATGGGCTTTCTGGCCATGATAGACCACCTGGTAGCCCATGGCGGTGATCGTTTCCAGCGGAAATTCGCTGTCGTGGACCTTGGTTTCCTGCAGGCCGATAATATCCGGCTGATGTTGATCGATCAGGGCCTGCAGCTGATGAAACCGCGCCCGCAAACCGTTGACATTAAAAGATACGATTTTCACTACAGCTCCTTTTTCAGGGTTAACGGCAGAGATAGCCAACAATCTCGGCGATGAACTCGGCGCCGTAACGCTGCAATTTGGTCTGCCCAACGCCATTCACCTGCAGCAGCGCCTCGTCATCGGTCGGCAGGGTCGCGGCCATCTCAGCGAGGCTGGCATCACCGAACACGACATAGGGCGGTACGCCATCGCGATCGGCAATCTGTTTGCGCAGGGCGCGCAACAGATTGAAGAGCTCCTGATCGTATTCCAGGCCGACAATCTTGCGCTCCGGCCTCTTTTTCCTGGCCGGCTTCACCCGCGGTCGGGTGATGGTCAGATCGCTATCGCCACGCAGCAATGGCCGTGCCGCTTCGGTCAATTTCAGAACCGAATAGTTGGCGATATCCTGTTCCAGATAACCGTGATGGATCAGCTGGCGTAACAGATGATTCCAGTGGTCCTGATTCTGCTCCCGCCCGATGCCGTAGGTGGAGAGCTGGTCATGCCGTAGGTCGAAAATCCGCTGAGTCTTGGCCCCGCGAAGCACCTCGATGACATGATTCATGCCAAACCGCTGGCCGACCCGATAGACACAGGACAGCGCCTTGCGGGCATCTTCGGTGGCATCGTAACGCTCCGGAGGATTAAGGCAAATATCGCAATTGCCGCAATCTGCTGCCTGAGTCTCGCCAAAATAGCCGAGCAGCGCCCGCCGCCGGCAAGCGCCAGATTCGGCAAAACCGACCATGGCATTGAGCTTGTGGATTTCAATCCGGTTCTGTTCCGGGTTGCCACCTCTTTCGATCAAACCCCGGGAGATGGCGATATCTCCGTAGCCGAACAGCAACAGGGCTTCGGCCGGCAGACCATCGCGGCCGGCCCGGCCGGTCTCCTGATAGTAACTTTCAATATTTTTCGGCAGGTCATAATGAACCACAAAGCGCACATTCGGTTTATCGATCCCCATACCGAAGGCGACCGTGGCGACCACAATCTGCAGGTCATCACGCAGGAAGTCTTCCTGGACCTGCCGGCGCTCTTCAGCCGGCAAGCCGGCATGATAGGCGGCGGCGCGCAGACCATCCTGTTGCAACTTCAAAGCGACCTCAGATACCCGTTTACGACTCAAGCAGTAAACAATCCCGGCTTCGTCATGGCGGGAGCCAAGAAAGCTGCAGAGTTGCTGATAGGGCTTGGCTTTATCAATCACGGTATAGCGGATATTCGGTCGATCGAAGCTGGCGACCACCTCCCGGGCATTCTGCAGCTGCAGCCGCTGCAGGATATCCTGCCGGGTCTGTTTTTCTGCGGTGGCGGTCAAAGCGACCATCGGCACGGCAGGAAAGAGTTGGCGTAGCCGGCCTAGCTGGACGTATTCCGGGCGGAAATCATGCCCCCATTGGGAAACACAATGGGCTTCGTCGATGGCGAACAGAGCGACTTCAAGCGAGGCGAGCCGCTCAAGAAAGTCTGTACTCAGCAACCGTTCAGGTGCCACATAGAGCAGGTCCAACTGACCGGCATGCAGCTGGGCCAAAACCTGCCGCGCCTCGTGGGCGCCGAGGGCGGAATTATAGCAGGCAGCTTGAACACCATTGGCCTGCAGCGCATCAACCTGGTCTTTCATCAAGGAGATCAGTGGCGAAACCACGATCGCCACCCCGGAAAGGTGCAAGGCGGGGATCTGATAACAGAGCGACTTTCCGCCACCGGTCGGCATCAGGACAAAAGCGTCCTCACCGCACAGCAGGCCATCAATAACTGGCCGCTGATGCTCACGAAAAGATTGGTAGCCGAAGACCTGCTGCAAGGATTGCAGGATCAAATCAGGTTGGTCGGTGGCCTTGTTAGTAAGAGGTGTCATAGCAGGTGATTTTAAAGGTTATAGTCAGGGCTGCGACGACGCAGCAGCTCAATTGTTTGCTGATCTTCGCTGATCAGAAGTCCTGGGTCAACCCCAGTGGCATCGATGGCGGTCTTACCAGCCTCCTGGTAGATCCGCTCGGCTGAGAGCTGATTGATGGCCCGCCACCAACAACCGGCAAAATTTGCAATATCAATGTCCTCATCCAGCAGCAGCAGAAATTTAGCCCTCCGGAGTGGACTGCTCCGCCAGAGCTGTTCGATAAGCTCCCGGTTCTGTTTGCTGGACTGTGGCTTTACTCTTAATAAAGCAGCGCCATGAAAAATCGTCTCCACTGGCATTCGCAGGTCTGAAATTTGTGGAAAATCAATCCGCAGCATCTCTCGAATCAGTTCCTGATTAATACGCGCCAGCTGAACATTTTCGCTCGGTGGCGGACCAACCACCGTCACTGGCAACAGTGCATTTTCGCGCCGGCTGATGCCGGAGACTTGCATCAGCGGACAATCTTCGCGGCTGACATAGCTGCCGGTGTGATTACCGAAGGGCCCCTCTATGCACCGCTGATGAGGCAGGATTTCACCCTCAATCACCAACTCGGCATCGCTTGGCACGACAAGCGGTTGGCTTAGACATTCGCTGAAGCTGAGATTTGGATTAAATAGCGATTGG
The DNA here is from genome assembly GCA_947259685.1 of uncultured Desulfuromonadales bacterium. Next base: position 12,786 of record CAMYNC010000113.1, read on the forward strand.
CAAAATTGAAATTCATTACAGCCTTCCGGCAAGGGTGCCGCCGCAGCCCAGATCAAAGCAGGATCGGAGCCGAAAAACAGGCAGATCGGTAATGCTGAGTTGATTTTTTCTGCCGCCGCCAAATGTTCGGCCGCGCCTGAGCCTGGTGCAAAGTTAACCGCGAGCTGATTCTCGCCGCGGATTTGCGCCCGATACAGTCCCAGATTGGTAGCGCCAGTATCAGGATGACGGGTCACTGCCAGGGCTAAAGTGAAATATCGACCGCTTTCCCCAGGCCAACTCCGAATGGCAGGTAAGCGGGTCAGTTCCGTCACATGGCTGGTAAACAGTGGTGGGTTACTTTCAGTGACTTGATCCGGCTGCCTGGCAAGGTGCTGTAGGCGCTGAGCAGCAGTTCCCTGGTAAGCTTGCAGCTGGCTGCGGAGGTTCCGGCCAAAGTCGGCGATCGATGCAGTCCTCAGTAAGGCCGCGACCCGCTGCTCTGAGCCGAACAGATTTGCAATCACTGGCAGATCGCTGCCGGTGACCTGTTTAAAAAGCAGAGCTTTACCGCCATCCGCTTGTTTAAATTCGCGGCGACACAGCGCGGCAATTTCAAGGTCAGCGGAAACAGAGACCTGAAACCGTTGCAGCTGGCAAAGACCTTCCAATTGGGTTGTGAACTGTTGCAGATCCATGCCTGCAGTCTACCTGATCACTGGCTTTTGGATACAAAAAAAGGCCCTCTGGAAACCAGAGGGCCTTTTAAGATATTTCTTTGTGACCTAGAAACCGGTCAGCTTTGCCATTTCCATGAACGGTCCGGGTAACACACCCATCAGGAGTACCCCGGCAATGGCGATGACAATCGAGATTGCGGTGGCCGTGTTGATCGACACCCAACTGAAATCTTCCTGGGGATCTTTGAAGTACATGTAAACCATAACCCGCAGGTAGTAGTAGAGGGAAACAGCAGAGTTAAGCACCCCGATAACCGCCAGCCAGATGTAGCCTGCTTCGACGGCACCGGCGAAAATATAGAATTTACCGGTAAAACCAGCTGTCGGTGGCAGACCCATAAGCGAGAAGAGGAAGATACACAGGGCGACACCCATGAAGGGCCGCTTGTAACCCATCCCTGACAGCCCGTCGAGGGTCAGGTTTTCCTCGCCTTTTTTCCCGGCCAAGACCAGTACCGCAAAGGCGCCCATGTTCATGAAGGTATAGACCAGCATGTAGAAGGCGATTCCCGAGAGGCCGATTTGATTCCAGGCGACCATTCCAACCAGGGCATAGCCAGCGTGTGAGATCGAGGAGTAAGCCAGCATCCGCTTGACATCTTTTTGCGACAGCGCAATGAAGTTACCCACGGTCATGGTCAACACCGCCAGAACCCAGAACAAAGTCGTCAATTCTGTCTGAATGCTGTCGAGGCCGATGATGGTGACGCGTATGAAGGCAGCGAAAGCGGCTGCTTTCGGACCGGCACTCATAAACGCGGTAATCGGAGTCGGTGCGCCCTGATAAACATCAGGGGTCCACATATGGAATGGTGCGGCGGCGACCTTGAAGAGGAAACCGACCAGCAACAGCACGGCCCCGGCTATCATCATCGGGTTTTCAGCAACCGCCGGTACCGTACGCACAAATTCGGCGATTCCGGCAATCTTGGTGGTCCCGGTAACCCCGTAGAGCAGCGCCACCCCGTAGAGCAGGAAGCCGGTCGAGAAGGCTCCGAGGAAAAAGTACTTCAGGCCTGCTTCATTGGAGCGGGTCTGGTCACGGAAGAAACCGGCCAGAATGTAGAGGGAAACCGAGAGCACCTCAAGACCGAGGAAGATGGTCATCAGATCGGTCCCGGAAGCCATCCACATGGCACCGGCAGTAGTAAACAGAATCAGCGGGTAATATTCGCCGACCGGGTACCCCTCCCGCTTCAGGTAGGCATCCGACATCAGGATGGTCAAACCAGCGGCGATAATGCAGGTGATACTAAAGAAAGTGGCGAAGTTATCGAGCACCACGCTCCCAGCAAACCCGGCCTGTGGATTGTTCCAGCCATTGATCGAGACAACGCCGGTAATCAACAGTGCGACGATACTCAGCCAGGCGATATGGGTCGTTCTTCCGCGTTTAGAGAAGACCGATACCATCAGCAGGATCATACCAAAGCCACTGAGTACGAGTGACGGCATAATCGCCTGCATATTCACATTCTGGATGGCTTCTTGTGCCAAATTTTCCATCGAACAGCTCCTCGGGAACCAGTTGTTTATATGATCAGCAGTTACTTGGTTTCAATCAGCTTAGCAATCGCCGGCTGCTGGACTTCTACAATCGCCACCTGCTTGGATTCCATCTGCTTCAGCAGCTGCTCCATAGCCGGATTCATCTTGTCGAAAAAGGTATTCGGGTAGAGACCGATCCAGAAGACAAACAGCAGAAGTGGCATCATAATCACGACTTCGCGCGTCGAAAGATCTTTCAGGTTTTCGTTTGCCTGGTTGGTGATTTTACCGAACATGACCCGCTGGTACACCCAGAGCATATAGACCGCAGCGAAGATAACGCCGGTGGTTGCAACCACTGCGTACCAGCGCAAGCCACCCTGGAAGGCGCCCATCAGGGCCATGAATTCGCCGACGAAACCGTTGGTCCCGGGCAGGCCGATCGACGAGAAGGTAATGATCAGGAAGATGGTGGCAAAGACCGGCATTTTGTGCGCCAAGCCACCGAATTCGGATATCAGGCGGGTGTGACGACGCTCGTAGAGAAAGCCAACGATAAGGAACAGCGCGCCGGTCGAGATCCCGTGGTTAACCATCTGGATCATGCCACCGGCCAATCCCTGCATGTTCATGGCAAAGATGCCGAGCATGACGAAGCCAAGGTGAGCAACCGAAGAATAGGCAACCAGCTTTTTGACATCTTCCTGCATCATGGCGACCAGTGAACCGTAAATGATACCGATTACCGACAGGGTCGCCAGGAAGGGGATGAAAGTCGGCAAAGCATCCGGGAACAGCGGCATGGCAAAACGGACATAGCCGTAAGTACCCATTTTCAGCAACACCGCGGCCAGGATTACCGAACCGGCAGTCGGTGCCTCAGTGTGCGCATCAGGCAACCAGGTGTGCAGCGGGAACATCGGTACCTTGATAGCGAAGCTGAAACCGAAGGCAAGGAACAGCCAGTACTGAGCGTTGTAAGGCAGATCCAATTTGTATAATTCGTGGATACCGAAGCCATGCTCAGGAGCCATACCGGCCTTAATAGCGAAGTAATAGACGAAAATAATTGCCACTAGCATCAGCAGGGAGCCGACGGCGGTGTAGATGAAGAACTTAACCGCGGCGTAGATCCGGTTCTTACCACCCCAGATACCGATCAGGAAGTACATCGGGATCAGCATCAGTTCCCAGAAGATGTAGAACAGGAACAGGTCGAGGGAGATAAAAGCGCCAAGCATGCCGGTTTCGAGCAGCAGCAGCAGGGCCATAAACCCCTTGGTATTTTTTTCAACAGCCTTCCAGGTGGAAAGAACCGCGATCGGCATGATGAAGGTCGTTAGCATCACCAGCCAGAGGCTGATGCCATCAACACCGATGTTGTAGTTCATCTGAAAGAGATCATCGATTTTGATCCATTCGGCAAACTCCTGGTAATGCATGCCACCGGAACTGGCGAAAACACTGTCGAAGGCGAGCGGCAGACTGATCGCAAAGGTAATCATTGTCACCACCAGGGTGAAACCTTTGAGCAGTGCATCGTTGTCCCGTGGGACAAAGAGGATGAACAACATCCCCAGCAACGGGAAGAAAGTCATAATGCTTAGCAAGTTATCGGCCATGTGGAATCGCTCCTTGTAGCTTTAGCTTTATTCGCTGGCGAATTGTTTATTGATTTAAAACGAAGTAGCCGACCATCACGACTACCCCGACCACCATGGCCACTGCATAGTTATGCAGGAAACCGGACTGGGTGTAGCGGAGACCAGAGCCGATCCCTTTCACCACCCAGGCACAGCCATTTACAACACCATCGATAACCTTGACGTCGAATTCGCGCCAGAGAAAGGTGCCAATTTTCTTGCAAGGGTTGACGAACATGAAGTCGTAAAGTTCGTCGACATACCACTTGTTAAAGACCGCTTTGTGTAAACCTGAGAAGGAGGCAACAAATTTACCAGGCAGTTCCGGTTTCTTCAGGTACATGAACAGCGCAATACCGATACCAGCGAAGGCGATCAGGACCGAAATGGCCATCAAACCGTACTCAGTGGCGTGGCTGCCGTGCGCTTCAATATTAAAGAGCTGCTGAGCCTGGCCGAAAACCGGCTCAAAGTAGTGATGGATATGGTTAGAGCCACCAAGGATTGCCGGAACACCGACATAACCACCGACCAGGGCAAGGAAGGCCAACACAACCAGCGGAACGGTAATAGTCCAGGGTGATTCAGGGATATGATCCTTAGCCCGCTCATCAGTCCTCTGTTTCCCCCAGAAGGTCATGGAAACGCAGCGGAACATGTAGAAGGCGGTCATACCAGCAGCAATTGCACCGATCACCCAGATAGCCCAATGCCCACGAGTAGAACCGAAGGCCCACCAGAGGATCTCATCTTTAGAGAAGAAACCTGAGAACAATGGAACACCGGCGATGGCAATGGTCGAGATCAAGAAGGTCCAGTAAGTGATCGGCATCTTCTTGGCCAGGCCACCCATATTGCGCATGTCCTGTGGATCGTCATGCAGATGGGCGTGATGATAACCATGATGCATGCCATGAATAACCGAACCGGAACCGAGGAACAGGCAAGCCTTGAAGAAGGCGTGAGTCATCAGGTGAAAGATACCGGCTGTGAAAGCGCCGACACCCATTGCTACAAACATATAACCAAGCTGAGAAACTGTCGAATAAGCCAGAACCCGTTTAATATCGTTCTGGGCGAAGCCGATGCTGGCAGCGAAGATCGCTGTTGCGGCACCGACCACCGCAACTGTCATCATCGTTGCGGGAGCCATGGCGAACAGCAGGTTCATCCGGCCGATCATGTAGACACCGGCAGTAACCATGGTCGCCGCGTGGATCAGCGCGGAAACCGGAGTCGGGCCTTCCATCGCATCCGGCAACCAGGTGTAAAGCGGCAGTTGAGCCGACTTACCGCAGGCGCCGAGGAAGAAACAGAGAGTGACAACCGTCACCAGCACGCCACCGGACTCCAACAGGTGAGCGTTTTCGTTGATCTCGACAAAGTTGATCGTCCAGACCCCCTTGCTACCCAAGGCCCAAAAGAGAGTGAACAGGCCGCAGAGAAAGCCGAAGTCACCTATCCGGTTGACTACAAAGGCTTTCTTGGCTGCATCGCAGGCACTCTTCTTTTCGAAGTAGTAACCGATCAGCAGGTAGGAGCAGAGCCCCACACCTTCCCAGCCGACGAACATGACCAGGGCGTTACTTCCCAGGACCAACATCAGCATCGAGAAGCAGAACAGGTTCAGGTAGCTGAAGAAACGATAGAAGCCTGTCTCACCGTGCAT
>CAMYNC010000114.1 GCA_947259685.1 uncultured Desulfuromonadales bacterium
ACCCGGGCCGCGGAAGTTGCCATATATCTGACGCTGAATGCCTCCTTGCGGCCGGCAGAATTCAGTGCCCTGGAGAGTCTGCTGGAAGAACTCAAACCCCTCGAGCTGGATGCTTATATCCTTGCCGACCCGGGCGTTCTGGCCAGCGTCCGCCGGGTCGATCCGCAACGCGCCGTGCACATTTCCACTCAAGCGAATAGCTGTAATCCGCAAACCGCAGAATTCTGGCGTTTGAATGGTGCCAGCAGGATCAACCTGGCTCGTGAACTGACTCTTGAGGATCTTCGTAGCTTTCGGCAACAGACAAGTATTGATCTGGAGTATTTTGTTCACGGTGCCATGTGTGTTGCGCATTCAGGGCGTTGCCTGCTGTCGGCGGCGCTGCTCGAACGCAGCGCCAACCGGGGGGATTGTGCCCAGCCCTGCCGCTGGAACTACAGTCTGGTGGAGGAGACCCGTCCGGATGAGAGTTTCGCCATTGAGGAGGACAGCTACGGCAGCTACATTATGAACAGTCGCGACCTTTGTCTGATCGAACACCTGCCCCAGTTGATCGCTGCCGGAATCGACAGTTTTAAAGTGGAAGGGCGGATGAAGAGTCTGTATTACGTGGCGACCACAGCACGTATCTATCGCGATGCCATCGACCGGCTCTGCCAGGATCCGACCGATAGCGACCCGCGCTGGCGCGAGGAACTGGAAAAAGTCAGTCACCGGCCTTACGACAGCGGCTTTCTGCTCGGAACGGAGGATGCCAAGGTCCACCCGAGTGATACCCACTACATTCGCACCCATGATTTTGTCGGGTTTGTGCGCCGCGACGAGAATGGTCTCTGGGTCGAAGGTCGCAACCGGTTTCTGCGTGGCGATGAGGTGGAGTTGATCGGCCCGCAGATGCGGCAGGAGAAGTTTCTCGTCGCTGAAATTCAGAACTTTTCCGGTGAAAGCCTGCCCGCCGGACAGCCAAACTCTCAACTGCGGATCCAACTGCCGGCCTGGGCCGAGGTCGGCGACCTGATTCGCCGCAAACGACCGGTACCCTCATGAAATTGCTGCTGCTCTGTTTATATCTGCTGGTGACCGCCATCCGCTTTGCCCTCGACTGGCTCAATCTGCGCCATCGGCAGACCGCTGAGCGAACTCTGCCGGAGGCCTTTGTCGGCCAGATCGACGAACAGCGGCTGGAACGCAGCGATGCCTATGCCCTGGCTGGCGACCGGTTAGGTTTGCTGGAAGATGCGCTTGGCGTACTGCTGACCCTGCTGTTTCTCTTCGGCGGTCTGCTCCCTTGGTACGATCGGCTGGTCAGCGGCTGGGCGACAGGTTTCATCGGTCAAGGCCTGCTGTTTTTCGGCCTGCTGCTGCTGGTGCAGATGCTGATCGGCATTCCCTTTTCCCTGTACCGCAATTTTGTTCTCGAAGAGCGTTTCGGTTTCAATCGCATGAGCCTGAAACTCTGGAGCAGCGATCTGCTCAAGTCACTGCTGGTTGGCGGGGTGCTGTTTGTGCTGTTGGCCGGTGGCGCGCTCTGGCTGGTGCAACTTGCGCCGCATAGCTGGTGGCTGTGGGTTTGGGGCTTTTGGGGCGGGATGACTCTGTTTCTACTTTATTTGTCGCCCTATTTGATTGAACCGCTGTTTTTCAAATTTACTCCACTGGCCAAGCCGGAATTGGAAGATGGCGTGCGCGAATTGCTCACCGCCGCCGGAGTGCAGGCGGGTAAGGTGCTGCAGGTCGATGCCTCGCGGCGTAGTGGGCACAGTAATGCCTATTTTACCGGTATCGGCAAGGTGAAACGAGTGGTGCTGTTCGATACTCTGCTGGAACAATTGGAGGATAATGAACTGCTATCAGTGCTGGCTCACGAGCTGGGGCACTGGCGCTGTGGTCATATTCGCAAACGGTTATTTAAAAGTCAGCTGGTGGCGCTGTTCAGTTGCTATCTTGCGTTCACTTTGCTGAACAGCGATCTGCTTCCCGGCTGGTTGGGGCTGGAGCAGCTGTCCTTCGCCGGGCAGGTGTTGCTGCTCGGCTGGCTGGCATCCTTGGTCAGTTTCTTCTGGACGCCGATCAGCAGCTGGTGGTCGCGCCGCCAGGAACGTGAAGCGGATCAGTTTGCTATCGATCTGGTTGGCAGCGGTAGGGAATTGGCCTCGGGGTTGGTGAAGCTGGCGCGGGAGAATTTGAGCAACCTGTTTCCCCATCCGCTCTATGTGGCGATCTATTATTCGCATCCACCACTGGTAAAGCGGGTGCTGTGGTTGGGGAAGGGGAGTGAAATTAAGAAGTAGGGGGATTTCGTCCAAAAGCTTCGAAGGAGATCCACGAACCTGCGGACTAGCTGACCAGAGCCATGATCGATGCACAGACCGAGCTGGGATATGTTAATGACTGTTTCTCAGTAAAGCTGATTACTAACTTTAAAATAGATAGAGATAAATTCGGATACTTAGGGATGGGTAAGGCGAAAATAAGAATGGCTTACCAAGTGGTTCTGGTAAGCCATTCTTATTTCTGATAGGTGGTGAAATTTAGCAGTGGTGGCCCTGAGCCTCCTGACTTACCTTTTTCGCAAGTAGCCTAAAAGGTAAGCCGGGACAGAAGGCTTACTGCAAGACCCCAATCCCTACTTCGAGATCATCAAAATAGGCTCCTGTACTCCCGCCGGCCAGATATTCTCCCTGGAGGATAATGTCGACATAGGCTGCATTGGTGGGGATCGTCTCAATCAGATATTTTTGGCTATAGCTGGCAGGTAAATCACTCCAGTCTGTATAGATCTCACTAATAGCCACATTGCTATTGTCCAAAAAACGCAAACCGATGCGTCCGGGATCATTATTCTGATTGAAGCTCGATTGCCATGCATGGAAAGAGAACTTCGCGCCCTGGGATAGGTGTGTAGAAGTAACACCACTCGCAGATAAATCGATGCGCTGATAAGCACTGAACTGCTCTCCGACATTTCCTGCCGCAAACTCAAAAGCAGCAGTGCCAGAACGCTGGTAAGTGTTGGTTATTTGCAGGGTGCCCGCCTCATTTGTCCAGCCTGTCGTACCGTTTTCAGCAGCTAGATTTACCACAAGCGGGTTTATTTCAATGATCCCAAAACCGTTGACCGGGGCAGCTTGGCCCGGCAGTTGAGCAGCCGTAAACTCATGGAAAATGTGCGCGCCATTATAGAAGGAGCCGATCCCCTGGAAACCGCCGGCGGTGAGACTGTTATCTACTGCAGCTAATTGCCAGTCGCTAGGTTCAACAGAACCGTACTGCCAGATTTTAGTTTTTAGTGAAGACCCTTCAGCCCGAAAGCGGACCCACCAGGGTTCGGTCGAGTTGAAGGGGATGGATTCATACTGTCCACCTGCCAGAGACGTCAAGGGGTCAGCCTCATCATCGGGATCAGTTGCCGGGTCGTCCAAATATTTGTAGATCCGGATTGATGTTTGATCGTTTTTGGTGGTAAAGAAATAAGCCTCTTCAGAATTCACATCCCCGCCGGCTCGAGCAAAAACGCGGAAATCAGTATGATTACTGTTCTCATTTAACGGATCGCTGAGGAGTACGAGAAGTTCGACATCCGGTCCCAGATTGTCTGCGGCATCAAAGGTGGCAATAAATCTTTTGTCTTGATTATAGGTAACATTGACCTCAAGATCCTTAGTTCCTGGGAAAATGGTTGAATCCACCACAGTATAAGAAATATCTGAATCATTGGTCAGCCACCGTTCGGTCCACCCGACAGGAAGGCCCGGCCCCACAGGGTCTTGGGAAAAATCGGTACCAAGGTTTCCGCTATTTCCACTTCCACTGCCACTGCCACTGCCACTTCCACTTCCACTTCCACTTCCACTGCTTTCGCTTCCACCTCCGCCTCCGCCTCCGCCGCAGGCAGCTAAGCCGAGTAGCATCACTATGACAAGGGTAGAAACAAACTTACCTAAAGCACTGATTTTCATTTTCCTCTCCTCCTTAAGGAATATTTCCTGTAAAGCTTTTCTCGCTTAAACTGCAGCTAAGTGCCTGTATGACGAAGGGCAACTCAGGCTAGGGATTGAGCGGGAGACAAGCCAGGTCAAGATAGTTTTTGAGTTGACAATTGACCCACCAAGACTAATTACCTTAGCAGGTCAATTGTTAATTTAGCGAGTAATATTCCCGACTGCCATAAGGAGCATCGTGGCAAACAATCAGTTCGTTGTTCGAAACGAACCGATAAGGGTTGTCTCTGGATATCGGCGTAATCTATGGACTCTATTGGTTATGGCGGCGAGGGAAGTCCATAAAATTTGGGCGATATTATCATGGATTGAATTTTTTCTATAGCCTCAAGTATAAGCCTCAAGAATCCTCCCAAAATGGCTGAAGCTAGAGACTAATGATGATAGATTAACACTTGGGTTGCTCAGAAGAAATTTTTGTCGGATTTTATGAGGACGAATGGTAAGGATAAAGCAGCCGAGATTTTGGAAGAATGGGTGAATTGGCGAAAAAAATTAATGTCATCCGCTACAAAAAAATAGGCGCGTTGACCAGGAGGGGGAAGTCAACGCGCCAAATGTTTGTTGCCTGATTGAAAATGTACCAAAACGGTCATCTATTGGCAAGGGGAAAATGAAAATAGTTTTCAATTAGTTTTATGTGCCTGGTTTAGTTGGTCTTTTTCAGGTCGACGAATCGGTTGTTGGTGTCGATGGTGAGGATAAAGGTGCCACTGATACCGGTGTGGGTCATAAACGGACGTAATCTCGAGGCGGGAAACTGCAGCCGCCGGCCGCAATGGCTCGTGACCTGGATTGCGCTGACAGACCCATGATAATAGCGCATGGCTTGCTGTTGATTGAGTTTCAGGTTGAAACGATATTGTTGCTTTCTGGCTGTCACCTTCAATTTAAAAGCGTTCCGAGGCGTAGAGATACCCCTGCCGGAAAAGGATTTAAACTATGTTGCTCTACAAGGTCGTGGAAACCAGTCAGGTGGATGATGCCAGCCTGGAGAAAATTCTTAACACCTGGACTGCCGAGGGCTGGCAACTGGAGGGGATGCATTTTGCTATGCGTGATTCCAGCCGCCGACCAGGGATGGCGTTTATTACCTTCACCCGTAATTCCGCTAAGGATCAGTCTGAATAGTCCTCAGAGTCGGCGTAGCTGACGGTATGTTTCGGATCGGACGAGGGGCTGGCGCCGCAAAGCGGGCAGGCCGGTTCCAGAGAGTCTTCCTCGACATGCGGATCGGCGACCAGTTCCCGCGGGGTTCCGCTACAGGTACAAAACCATTTGCGATAAACCGTCATGAGCTCCTCCTCTGGAATTCCGCTCCAGACTCTTCTGGTTGGCTTGCCTGCTTTATTATAACAAGAATTTCCCAGACTTCTTAATAGCTGAGACCACCTTTCTTTCGTACCTTGCGCAGGGTTTTATTGGCAACGTATCGGGCTTTATCGGCCCCGGTAGCCAGCACCTTGCGCAGGTTGTCCTGATCGGCCATCAACTCCTTGCGCTTTTCGGTGTAAGGGGCAAAATAATCACGCACAACTTCGAACAGCTCCTGCTTCACATCACCGTAGCGCAAACCCGGTGTCAGATAGCGCTGACGCAGATCAGCTACGCCGGCTTCATCGAGAAACAGGCGGTAGATTTGGAAGATGTTGCAGCTGTCGGGATCTTTGGCTTCTTCGACCGGGGTCGGGTCAGTGACGATGCGCATGATCTGTTTGCGCAACGGTTTTTCTTCAAGGAACAGGTCGATGGTGTTGCCGTAACTTTTACTCATCTTGCGCCCGTCAAGGCCGGGAACGGTGGCGACATCATCATCGATTTCAGGTTCGGGAACTGTGAACACCTCGCCGTACTCATTATTAAATTTGATGGCGATATCACGAGCCACTTCCAGGTGTTGCTTCTGGTCTTTGCCGACCGGCACCTTGTCACTTTGGTAGAGCAGGATGTCTGCTGTCATCAGCACCGGGTAGGCGAACAGGCCGTGGTTCGGTTTGATCCCCTGGGCAACCTTGTCCTTGTAGCTGTGGCAACGTTCGAGCAGCCCCATGGGGGTGAAGTTAGATAGAATCCAGGTCAGCTCCTGGACTTCGGGGATATCCGATTGTACCCAGAAGACACTTTTTTCCGGATCCAGTCCCAGAGCCAGAAAGTTAGCCGCTGCTTCCAGGGTGCCCTTGGCCAGGGCCTTGCCGTCGGAGAGGCTGGTCATGGCGTGATAGTTGGCGATGAAGCAGAACAGCTCTTCGTGCTCCTGATAGTCGATCATCTTCTTCATCATGCCGAAGAAGTTGCCCAGGTGCAGGGAACCGGATGGCTGGATGCCGGATAAAACGCGCATAGAATTTGTCTCCAATAACTCAGATGGGGACAGTGTTTGCACTGTCCCCATGTTGTTTTTTAAAGCGGTGGTGAATTTAGCAGATCGGTTTGTGGGAGGTCAACGGCTAACTCTGGTGGGACGCTCGCTGCGGGCTTTTGACGAGTGCCATTGCTTCTGATTCGTTTACCGCTAAAGCAGGTCCCCGAGATTGCTGAGGACCTGCTTTTTTGGGGTGATCCGATTGCCTGTTCATGTTGAAGTGTCGCCAGAAGTGCAGGGAGTCAGGCTTCTCCTTGGCCAAAATCTTCGAGCCGCAAGAAGGATGTTTGTTGTGAGTCCCGGATCATCCCGGCTAACGAGCCTTTGTAATCGTTTATTCCGGTAAATTTCGGTCCAGGCTGCGGGCGGCAATAGCGGCCTCGCACATTGCTGCTGTCACCGAGCCGCCTTTTCCAGAGGCCAGCGACCCAGTCCTTGGGTTAACAATCAGGTATTCATAACGCCCGTCCAGGGCCCTTCCTCCATACCTTCCAGGGTATCCTAGCCGAGAGACGATACGCCAGGCCGCTGAGATATCGTTTTCTGGTTGTAACCCCTCTTGCTGATCCCAGAGACCGAGTTCTATTAACCGATTTCTCATCATGACTCCTTTCTTCAGACACCTATCTCCCACAACGGCTGAGTTGATCAGGAGGGAGTGGGCAGGCTGCCGACCGCAACGTTGGTCAGGGTGGATGTGGTTTTGAGCACAAGGGTCTCGGTATCCATGTGTCGGGTCCAGATTGTGCCGCAATCGCCACATTCTTGGAGGTTTTCCGCATAACCATCTGAGTGAAGGTCGATTTCTATATGATGTGTTTGGTGACAGATCGGGCATTTCATATTCTTTTCCTCCCTGTTGCGGTTTGTGATAAATAATCCTAGATTGGGTAATATAATACCCCTTAGCCAGGGAGATGCAAGTATTAATTTGGCAATTCATTTTATTTTTTAAGGGGTTAGCTGCTTATTGTTTTGTACGCTAAACAGCCTGTATATTTTCCATGAGCCCTGCGCTTGGCTGGTTGGTTGGATGCTTTCTAACAGACTATTATTATGGGGGATTTTCTGATTAATCCGTTGTTTTGCCTCGCCGGGGTGAAATAAGAGGAATTTTCGACAGGTAAAATCTCATCGCGTTGATCTGTGATGGTTAGGAAGCTAGACTTATTGCGGGAGATATTTCAGAAGGCTGGCTTACGACAGGTGAAAATGTGCTTATCCCCCCGCAACAGGCTAGAAACGTAGGAGTTGCGCTGGTTACAAATCTGCAGATCATGTTGCTCGATAAGTTGTAGTAGTTGGCGACTGGTGAAGATCTGCTTGTGCCCATAGGGGGCGGATGAATAGAAATTATCCAGAAAAAGTGTCACTCGGCCGCTGCTGAACCGGTAAAGTTTTTCACTCAGGCGGTAGGAAATGGTTTCGCGACTGGGGGTGTCGAGAAACAGGTAGCCGCCCGGTTTGAGTAGTCGGCAGGTGGCCGCTAAGGTTTCCCGCGGAAAATTGACATGCTCGATGACATCCCAGAGGCATATGGCATCGAAAAACTCGGCAAAACTGTTTTGCCAGTAATCATCATCAACCAGCTCCTGACGTAAATTCAGTCGGTACTTTTGTCTGGCATATTCGCGCCGAACCCCGCTTGGCTCAATGCCGTAGCAGGCCACCGGTTCTTTCTGAAGCTGTAACATGAACTGCCCGACTCCAGCGCCCAGGTCGAGACACTGCGCTCCCGGCAGGCTGATAAACTCCTTGACCAGAGCCAAGCGGTGCGGCAACAGGAGATCGGACTCACCGACCCGTGCTTCAATATAATTCCAAGCCTGCTGATCAAGCCCTTTTGAATCGGCTTCGATGGTCGCTATATCATCAAGCTGATCGAGAAAGTGAAAGTCACAGCGACCGCAACGGTAGAGCTGTCGATCCTTCAGTTTAAGGCTGGCCTTAGCCGTTTCCTCTCCACAGAGTTTGCAGCGGCGCAAAGCATTCAAAACCAGTCTCCTCTGGGCTATTTCAGTTGTACACGGTTAAAACTGCGATACTTTTCATGGCGATGCAATCGAATAAGCAACGCGAGACCGATATGGCTGCAAACAGCCCTGGTTGCGTCCTGGCCGATTTTCTCAAGCCAGAATTGGCCAATGCGTCACAACCGAAGGCGGTTCCAGATCTTGGTGAAATAAAAAAAACGGGGGATGGAATCAGTCCACCCCCCGTTCGGATTTCTTAGCCAAAGAAAGCGCTATTTTTCCTGCTGCGCCCCCATCATCGACGCCATCTGCAACAGCTGCTGCAGATCCATGCCACTTTCTTTAAGAATGCCGAGCAGCACCGGGAACAGCTGAACCATAAACCCCGGCTCTTTGATCACATCCCTGGCCAATTCCGGCAGAGTGTCGATGATAAACGCCTGCTTGTCTTCGTTGGACAGCCCCAACAGGGCTGCTTTGATTTCTTCACTGGACATCTCGTCTCTCCTGATAAAAGCAAAAAATTACTTTCCGAAGGCTATTTTAAAAACCTCGGGGTATTCGGTCACAAAATGAACCTTGATTCCCTCACGCAGGTAATCAGGCAGGTCTTCGTAGTCTTTCTGGTTATCTTGCGGGAAAATCAACGTCTTTAAACCCGCTCGGCGGGAGGCGATGGTTTTTTCCTTAACGCCGCCAATCGGAAGTACCCGGCCGGTCAGCGACAGCTCGCCGGTCATGCCGAGTTTCTTGATGGCTGGCTTGCCCATAATCATCGACAGCAACGCTGTGGTCATTGTGACCCCGGCAGAGGGGCCATCCTTTGGGGTGGCGCCGGCCGGCACATGCAGGTGGATGAAATGGCTGTCGAAATAGTCCTCCGGAATCTGGTAGTCATCCAGATGGCCCATGACGTAAGAGTAGGCTATCTCGGAGCTTTCGATCATGACTTTGCCGAGCTGGCCAGTCTGTTTGAATCCTTTACTTTTGCTCTTCATGGCGGTCGCTTCAATTTGCAGAGTGGCACCGCCCATGCGGGTCCAGGCCAGGCCGGTGACCACGCCGGGGCTGTCTTTGATCAGTTCTTCTTCTGCAAAAATCGGCTTGCCGAGGTAGTGCTCGACATCCTTCTTGGTGATGGAGATTTTCTCTTCACGCCCTTCGGCAAACTCCATCGCCGCTTTACGCATGATCTTCTTGATCTTATTCTCCAGCCCGCGGACCCCCGATTCGCGCGCATAGCGGTTGACAATATCGGCCAGCGCTGTTTTGTGGATACCGACCTGGGTCTTCTCCAGCCCGTGGTTCTTGAGCGCCTTGGGGATCAGGTAGCGTTTGGCGATCTCGAGCTTTTCCTCAAGGATGTAGCCGGACAGGCGGATCACCTCCATCCGGTCGAGCAGCGGTGCCGGGATGGTGTCGAGCTGGTTGGCGGTAGCGATAAACAGGACGTTCGACAGGTCGAAGGGGACATCCAGGTAGTGATCGCGGAAGCTGCCGTTCTGCTCCGGGTCGAGGACCTCGAGCAATGCCGAAGCCGGGTCGCCCTGAAAACTGGCACCGATTTTGTCGATTTCGTCAAGCATCAACACCGGATTGGCGGTGCCGGCGCTCTTCATCGCCTGGATCGCCTTGCCCGGCATAGCGCCGATATAGGTGCGCCGGTGCCCCTTGATTTCGGCTTCATCACGCATGCCGCCAACCGAAAAACGATAGAACTTACGCTTTAAGGTGTCGGCGATACTATTGCCGATGGATGTTTTGCCGACCCCGGGGGGACCGACCAGGCAAAGGATCGAACCGGAGATATCGCCTTTCATTTTACCCACAGCGATAAACTCGAGAATCCGTTCCTTGACATCATCCAGCCCGTAGTGATCCCGGTCAAGCACCTTGCGGGCCCGCGGCAGATCGTAGGTGTCCTTGCTGAACTTTCCCCAGGGCAGAATGGTCAGCCAGTCGAGGTAGTTGCGGCTGACGTTGTATTCCGGCGAGGAGGGTTCAATCAGCTGTAGCTTTTCAAGCTCTTCGTCGACTGCCTTTTGGGCTTCTTCGTTCAGGGTCAGTTTTTTCAGCCGCTGCTGGAACTTTTCGATTTCAGAATCTTTGCCCTCTTTTTCCAGCCCCAGTTCTTTCTTGATCGCCTTGAACTGTTCACGCAAAAAGAACTCGCGCTGCTGAGCGGAGATCTTTTCTTCGATCTGCTGGGAGATCTTGGTCTGCAGCCGCGAGACCTCCAGCTCTTTTTTCAGCAACACCAGCACCTTGTCGATCCGCCGCCGGACGTCGTAGGTTTCCAGCACATCCTGCAGCTCAAAACCGTCGGCATTGGTCAGGTTGGCGGCAAAGTCGGTCAGGCGGGCCGGGTCGTCCATGCTGGAGCGGCCGAGAAACAATTTGATCTCTTCGGAGTAGAGCGGATTGATCTGCACCAGCTCTTTCAGGGTTGAGATTATCGCCATCGAATAGGCCTGCATCTCAGCATTTTCACTGGTTTCCGGGCCGAGGTAATAGGTGACATCACTGTAAATGATGTCGTCGACCTCCATCACCTCTTCGATGCTGAAACGCTCCAGGCTGTTAACCAGCACATGGGCGCTTTCGTCTTCGGTATGGATTAGCTTGAGAATTTTCGCCGCGACACCGACCAGTTGCAGGTTGCTGGTCGAATCATCCTCGTCGAGATCCTGCACCATCACCAGGCCGACCGCCTGGGCTTCGGTCTCCATCGCCTGCTTGATGGTTTTAACCCGTGAGGCGCCGTTGACCGTCAGTGGGATGATGACGCCAGGGAAGGCCGGGCGGGGGCGTAAGGGGATGATCGGCAGCCGTGCTGGCAGCATATCGCGGGCCAGGACCAGCCCTTCATCGGGGATCGCTTGGACATCGGCGTCGGTTTCGACTTCAATCTCGTATTCGATCGATTCATCATGGTCTTCAAAATTATCATGCATCTGAATCGCTCCTTATATTTAAATCGGTCTTAGTCCCTCAATTGAGGATTGACCTGATTGCAGTAGGGAATAGGGGAGAAGATAATAATATCAGTGGCAAACTGTCAAGAATTCACTGCCGCAAGACTAGCGCAACCGGCCAGGATTTCCAACCTTTCCCTTTACCCTCTGGTATGAAATAATCCAGCTCAATTTTCCCTTCACGAAAGGTTTCCACATGGCTCAACAAGCCCAGCGGGT
>CAMYNC010000115.1:0-18101 GCA_947259685.1 uncultured Desulfuromonadales bacterium
CCTGGTACGGGAAAAGGATCGTTTCCGGGCGAACCTCGAAGCGATATTCCGCAGCGTTAAAGACGGTATTATTGCTGTAGATGATGACTTGATCGTCGCTGAACTCAATGACGCGGCGCAACAGTTCTGCGGCTTTGAGCGGGACATTATCGGCAGCAGGGTCGACGCTCTGAATCTGCCCTGTCAAGAGGCATGCCTAAAAGCGCTGAAGCAAACCATCGAAAAAAATCAGCCGGTGGAACTTTCCCGGATCGAATGCCGCTCCGAAGATCAGCCGGGGCAGGTCGTTTCGGTTACGGCCTCACCTCTGCTCGGAGTCCATGGGAGCTTTTCCGGTGCCGTGCTGGTCCTCCGAGATGAAACCCGGTTAGCTTCGCTCGAGCGGGATCTCAAAGTGCGCCGACAGTTTCAACATATGGTCGGTAAGAGCGAGGAGATGCAACGCATCTACAGCCTTATCGAAGACCTGCGCGACGTACAGACGACCGTGCTGATTTCCGGTGAAAGCGGCACCGGCAAGGAGCTGGTGGCCGAGGCGCTACATTACTCAGGAGAACGCGCCGAGTTACCGCTGGTCAAGGTCAACTGTTCCGCCTTGTCGGAAAATCTTCTCGAAACAGAGCTGTTCGGGCATGTCAAGGGGGCTTTTACGGGCGCGGTTCGCGATAAACTCGGGCGCTTTCAAAAAGCTGACAAAGGGACCATTTTTCTAGATGAAATCGGCGATATTTCTCACCGTATCCAGTTACGGCTGTTAAGGGTTCTGCAGGAGAAGGAATTCGAGCGCGTCGGCGATTCAACCCCGATTCAGGTTGATGTTCGCATCGTGACGGCGACCAATCAGAACCTGCGTGAGAAAGTCAGGCGCGGGGAGTTCAGAGAAGACCTCTACTATCGTCTCCGGGTTGTGGAAATCCTCCTGCCATCGCTCAGGGAAAGGCGAAAAGACATCCCGCTGCTGGTTGATCATTTCATCCAGAAGTTCAATCAACAGTTCCAGAAAGAGATCCTGGCTGTTTCGGCAGACGTCATGACACTGCTCATGGATTACTCCTGGCCTGGCAATATCCGCGAACTGGAACATGCTATGGAGCATGCCTTTGTGCTCTGCAAGCAGTCGATCATCTCGGCCAATGAGCTGCCACCGGAATTCAGGGCGCTTGCTAGAACGAATCTCTCACCTGAGACAGCGGCAGTGGACGAGGCCCAGGCGATCCGCCGCACCCTGGAAACCTGTTACTGGAACAAAGCGGAAGCGGCCCGGTTGTTGGGAGTGAGCCGCCAGACGATCTACCGAAAAATCAATGCGTACCAGATTTCGCGTGAGGGTGGGTCTGGTTAATCCCGCCCCTTACCCACTTTTTGCAAGTGATGCTCGCGTTGTCAGGAGCACGTGAATAACCGTGCTGGGACCCTGTTACAACATGTCATGTTACGAAGAGTTATCAATGCTGCATTTCATTTAGAATCCCGGCCTAAAAAGAGACCCTACTCGGTGGGCCCAGCGTTATTTTAATCCCATTTCACGAGCCTAACCTCCCGACACTCCTGAGAAAAATAAAACAGCATGGCCGAATGTCGAAGTTCTCACTTGTCGCCATGAGGTTTGGCGTCTTTGTTGCTTATTGAAATAGGTAACAGAAAAAAGCTGCTGGAAAGGTGGGGGCAGAAAATGGAAGCCATGATAACTCACAACATTGAAAAGCCTATCTCGTGGAATTGGCCTGTTGCAAACGGCCAACTCCTGTCTTGCTTCAGACATATCCTACTTCGCGATATAATCCCAACCCTTGCGATAACTGCCGTGGTCGCCTGGGGAGCCTTGCTTGTGACCGAGCAAATTCATCAGGCCAAGCTGTCCCGCACTTCTGATACGGTCGTTATTTTCCAAGAGAAGGGATCTCCCATCGGCAACAGTCTACCCATAGCGGAGCATGCAGATCACTACGAAGAGGAATAGCTGCCTGGAAAGATTCTTCGGCAAGCGTCAATCTCCACAAAATATCTGCCCTTCAGATCACTGACCATCCCCACAGGTTCGAATGTGGGGATGGTTTTTTCCTTTTCGTCCTGTCTTGGTAAAGTTTTGAACTCAGTCCTCCAAAGGTCACTGTCATGTGACAGATCTGTCACGTAACGCATCTGTCACAAAGTTGCAGGATACGACCTTCACAAGCAACCGCTTCTGTCAGGTTCATTTTTCCTTGGTCGATTTTCTAGAGAACCCTCGTCGCGGTTTCCTGTCTGCCGGATTGCTTTTCTAAAGTGATGATATTCGTGGGGGTTTATTGACAGGACAAACCAAGAACCCAGATCGCTATAGAGGTTCCGAAGGCCCCCTCTTGACACGAATAAACGGCGTTCCTAACCGGTAGGCGTAGTTTTTGTAAAACAATCACCCAAGAGTAGCAAATCCTGCGCAGGAAAAAGCTATCTCAATTTTCCAGTATTCAAGCAGAAAGCCCTTCAACCGGTTTGGCCATGAGCCTTGGCGCAAAAGGCGCTTAAGAAGTGTAGGGACTTGGGGGCTGGGAAAATGTTTCAAAAGATCTAAGCTGCGGTCGAATGTTTTGCTTTATGGAATGGAATTGTAGCTTCAGATGCCGTTTCGCCGGCCACTTCATCCGCCGGACAGGATTTAAACAGCAAGAAGTTCTAACAGGGAGGAACCAAAAAAATGGAAACAGGAGGACAGATGAGGGGAGGTTTCAAACCGAAACTGGCCCAACTATGTATCGGCGTTATTGCCTTGGCAGTGCTGGCTGCCTGGGGACCGAACGCATTTGCCAACCCAACCTTCTCAGGTTGTGTCGGTTGTCACCCGGTATTTGGCAGCGGTCCCGGTGATCCAGAACACAACGCGCATGCTGCAGCCGCTGGCGGTAGCTGCGCGACATGTCATTCGGGTGGCACCAGCAATCCCCCCTTGGCCGATTGCACCCAATGTCACGGCCGCATGCAGGACGCCGGTGGTGATGGCAACACCTCACCGGGATGGGGGCGTGGCCTGCGCCAGCACCACCAGGGCGCAGGGATAACCAGCTGTTCAAATTGTCACAGCGATGCCACAGGCCCTGTCGGGGTCGGTGAAGATGTACTGCCGGCGTTTTACCCTGGCCCCACAGGACTCAACCCATGTGACGGCTCGGAGGAGAATTTCCAGTCGAATAGCCTGAGTCTGGACAACGATGGCGACGGCTTGACCGACGGTGACGACCCCGATTGCGTGTCGCCGCCAGCAATAGAAATCTGTGCCGATGGCGTTGACAACGATAACGACGGTGACATTGATTGCGCCGACATCGACTGCAGCAGCGATCCTACCTGCCAGCCGGAGATGAACTGCAGCGACGGCAGCGACAACGACGGCGATGGCCTGACTGACTGCAACGACACCGACTGCGCTGCTGATCCGGCCTGCATGACCCCGCAGCAGGAAACCGATTGCGGCAACGGCGTGGACGATGACGGCGATGGCCTGGTTGACTGCGCCGACACCCTGGACTGCGCCGCGGCCCCAGCCTGCCTGCCGGAGGTAGAAATCTGTACGGACGGCATCGACAACGATGGCGACGGCATGACCGACTGCAGCGACCCCGATTGCATAGGTGCTGCCAACTGCCAGCCACCCACCATGGAAAACTGTACCGACGGCATCGACAATGACGGCGACCTGGCGATCGACTGCAACGACCAGGACTGCGCCATGGCTCCGACCTGCCAGCAGCCGATCATGGAAGACTGCGACGACGGCATCGACAATGACAACGACGGCTTCATCGACTGCAAGGATCCGAACTGCAGCAACGATCCCGTCTGCGCCATAACTGGCAACGACGGCGCCACATTGTACGCGAACAATTGTGCGGACTGCCACGGCCCCGGCAACAACAGCGCCAAGTTGTGTGCCGATGCTGACCGGATCAACGCGGCGATTGCCGCCAATATTGCCGGAAAGCAATCCCTGGGTCTCAGCGATGCCGAAGTTCAGGCCATCGCCGATTTCCTCACCTCGGATCCGAGCTGCACAGATCCCACTCCCCCAACTGTGGGTCTGCCAGCCGACCACACCGACCGGGAAGACGGTGCCATGCACAAGCCGGGTAAGGACCATCCCTTCAGAAATGGCTGTACCTCCTGCCACGGGAGTGACCTAACTGGTGGTATCGGCCCCTCATGCTTCTCCTGCCATGGCCGGGAATGGGATGAAAGAGCGCCCGGTAACGGCGGCGGTGGCGGCGTACCTGCCGATCACACCGACCGAGAAGACGGTGCCATGCACAAGCCGGGCAAGGACCGTCCCTTCAGCAACAGCTGTACGACCTGCCATGGCCAGGACCTGGGTGGTGGCGCTGGCCCCTCCTGCTTCACCTGCCACGGCCAAGAGTGGGACGAGAACGCCCCCGGTAACGGCGATCTTGACGACAGTGACGACAGTGACGACAGTGACAACAGTGACGACAGTGACGACAGCGACGACAGCGACGACAGCGACGACGATCGCAACAGAATGTCGAAAAAAAGAAGCCGCTGGAGTGACTCCGACGACTGACTAACAACCGAATTGATGTGGCAGCACCTTAGCCACTTTCCTTGAAATCAGTCGGGGGAGAGCTGAAGCTCTCCCCCGATATTTTCATGCCCCTATGAATCAACGTATCAATAGTTGTGGAAACCCACTGACAGTCTCCTTCAGACAGCGCAGCATCTCAATGGCAAAGAGTTCCACTTCGATAATATTAGCGAAAACCCTATATTGAAAGTGGCTCCGGGGGCGAAACCCCTTAGCCACCTATCCCCAAGAAACACTCCCCTCGGCAGTCACTACCAGCAGCACATCTTCGATAATTTCACCTAACGTCGTGCTACCGGTCATGACGATATCGTCGATCGACACTCTCCACTCTCCAGTCGGGTCGATGTTCGCAGCAAGTTGAACGTCTTGATCGTTGTTGTCGCGCGTACTGAACAGGGCGAATTGATTGTCTTGTGCTTGTAACAGCTTGGTTTTGAATTTGGTTTCACCGGCTGGCGCGGTGGTTTGGCTGGTTATTTTGAGGGTTTTCTTATTTCCGTTTTCTGTATACTCATGGGTAATGTGGATCGCCTTCAACAAGCGCTCTGTACTCAATCCGTCAAAGTTACCGATCAAAAGAACCGTCACCTGCCTGGTTGAGATTGCCGCATCGGAGTCATAATGCGCGGGTAAGAATTGTGCCGGAAGTTCGATGTCTAGGTTGCGCGGGGCGTCGGCAGCCACCGGATCGTTTTTGAAGTGATACCAGTGATCTGGATATTGCAGTCGTATATTCACCGGAACATCGTTAATTGCGGTGTTACCG
The DNA here is from genome assembly GCA_947259685.1 of uncultured Desulfuromonadales bacterium. Next base: position 5,343 of record CAMYNC010000115.1, read on the forward strand.
AGTTCCCCACGAACTGCTGCAGCATAAGAGTCGCTATGTAACGCGGTGTATTCTATCGTGAGCAAGACGTCCGCAATGGTATTGAAATCAAAACGATTACTCGCCTTTGGTAATTCCAGAACCCACTGGGTCTCCACGCCTAATCCTTCGAAGGGTAGAAACATGGCATCTTCATAATTGAACACAAAAAGTCCGCTTTCAGAAAATGGGCTGTCGAGTGCGATGGATTCGCTAAAATCCCGAAAGGCTCGAATAGATTTAAATTCCGCGCCATCTGATACTACCACGGTGGACTCACCACTATTACTGAGCATTGCATGGATACCGTCCGTTGGTGGTGTCAGAGCCAGCATCGAAACCTTGACACTCTTTATCAATCGCAGATAATGGCCAGGAAAATCACGATCAAACCAGTTCATCAGTGTATTAAAGGTGATTTTTCCTGTGGTGCGTAGTTCAACCAGTTCACCCGGTAGAATTTGAGCCATTGAAATGGTCTTACTCAACTGCAGATGTCTTTTTTCAGTGCTTAATTTAAAGGCATCCAAGCGCACCAGATCGGTCAGTAATCTCTCCGCGCCCAGCAGCCCGGATTCTTTTTGTTGTTCGGTCAAATTGCTTGTGTATGCATTGGCAGAGTTTACCGACCAATAATCTCCATTCACAATGGATATCTTCTCCTGACGTTCGAACTCAAGAGCACGTTGCGCCAACTTGGCAACATTGGAGGATATCTGCATTAATGTCCGATAGTTTTGAGAGAGTATCTGAATCATCCACTCGTATAGATGATCATTTGAGAACTTATTCTCCAGGAACGTCAGCTCCTCGTTGGCCTGCGTGTTTTGTAAATTCGCTATGGTGAGTTCTTGATTAGCAATGTCGATTCGATTATTTGCCGATTGTTTTTGAGTTTCAGAAATCCGCAAATCAAAATCGGAGAGATCACGCTGCAATGTCCAGTCCTCAAAGCGCACCTCCAACCCTGCTACGGTAAATCCAAGACCTGCTGCACTTGACAGCGCACCAGCGGTAGACTGCAAAGCGCCTGCAAATGTTTGTCCCCCAGCCACAACTGCAGTGGCCAGTGTCCCTGCACCGCCGGCGATGGCTGCCAACCCGGCCAGCGATACCACGCCACCCGAGGCAAGACCGGCAATCGCCGTCCCCGCACCAACTATAGATGCAGCTCCTCCTCCTAGTGCGCCGATAACGGCCGGCCCTACCATCAGATATTGAACTGCAGCAGCAGATGCTTGAAAGCCTATGCTCAATTGGGTCAAAAAAATCGCCTGCTGTTCGGCCTCAGAAAGCATGCCCCGATCTATTCTGTCGCTCCAAAAATCCAGCTGAGCAGCGGCCCGATCAACAAACCACCCAGGGCGGGAATCAGCAGAACCAGATACCAGGGGTATTCCTGGTTGACCTGGAGCAGGGCGAAAGGGTCGGGCCAGAACAGATCGGTGGTCAACAGCAGCAGATAGCGAAAGGTGACAGCCAGGGCGCCGGTGAGCATGCCGATTTACGACATCGAAAAACTGTGCCACCGATTCTTCATTAACCACGATTGAAGGTAAAGGTTCACCGGTGATGTCGAGACACAGTTGAAACTTGAGTAGCGACAGTTTTATATAAGAGTCCAAAGCAACGAGCACCGGGTTAGACGGCACACAGAACGCAACTGAACTGACAAAGGCTTTGTCTTCCGTACCCACATATAAAGATGCAGTGCTCGGCGGACCAAATCCGGGACCACTAAAAAAAAAGTATGGGCTGACGCCAGTATTGCTTTGCGCTGCGCTTTGCTGCAGAACCTGATCCTCATAGCCTGCCATTTGTTCACCCCGGACCATCATCGTGTCCGCTAGTGCTATCGGCTTGTGATCGTTTCGATAACGAGCGGTCGCAACCTTGACAATCTCCGCAATTTTTTCAATTGGCGAGGGGTCTACGTCACCTTTCTTTGGGAGCACTCCTCTGATGTCCTCAATGACCACATTCATAAGATCTGGATCATCAATCTGATTAAGATCATCGAAGATACCGCCAATAGCTTCAGCCGGGCTTCCGGCACTCAATCCATAGGCCGTCACAATTTCCAGAGTGAATTCTCGAATCGATTGAAAACAATGATCGCCAAGATCGGGTGAGTTTAAGATTTCCTGCGCCTGTTCGTAGAGTAGTCTGGCGCGATCCAGGCTCGATGCTGTTGCGAGTGCAAACTCGTGATCCGCCCAGTCGAGCAAGTTTTTGACCATCATGATAATGACGTTTCTCAGCATCACGCCTTCACGGCGATGGGCAATCTCGTTCGGGTCCAGCAGACCATTTATCCAGCTTTCCGTTTGAGATAAATTGCCATTAAAATGCGCATCAAAATCGAAAACGTATCTGTCATTGCCCGACTTTGTCGGGTCATAAAGCAGACGGTACCAATCGTGAGCGGAGGCGTAATCCTCCGATTTATTAAGTGCAAATGCCGCCAGCAGAGGGAAATAAAGCGAATTCTTTAATTGGTATTTATGGATTCGCTCAAACGGCAAAAGGAAATGGCCGCCCGCCGAATAGTCGCCGACAAACTCGTTTTCATAATAAGTAAGCAGGCTTGTCAGCTGGCTCATAAAGGTTTCGACAGGAATGCTTACCGCATCAAAATATCCTTCACCTGCATCAATGACCGGCTTTAGAAAAAGAGGATAGTCATCGGCCGGTATGTTTTGATTGTCGTTCCTGACGTGCTCCCTTGCTTCTTCATCAAAATAATGATGATAGATGCTCTTAAAGACCTCTCCTCTATCCAGCGTATTGGTTAGAAAAGCACTCATATTTTTCGAGAAATAATCGCCGGTGCGCTCTGACAAGAACGGCATAGCGAGATTCTCCGGGAAAAGAAAAACGTACATAGCTGAAGCCCAGCTCGGATAATCCTTCAGCCATTTCCAACTGGCTTCTTCGATGGGAATCGAGTTCAAACCCCTGATTTTGTTTCTGAAGTTAGTGTCTAAATCGGGACGGTCAAAACGCGCCAAAACTCCCGTTCTTGCGGCTAACACAAAGGCTTGTAAGGAAAGGATGAGAAACGTAACTCGATTGGTTTTGTGACATGCGCCGGTCTTCAGATCGATGAACATCTCATTTTGCAGTTGCTCGACTTTGCCACCAGCATTCTTTATTAACGCAGCCCGGTAGAGTACGAGTGCTTGCTGATAGGCCCTGTCGAGTGCTTTTATAAATTCCTCACCGCCCTTTTCATACAGCGAAGATACTTCTCTGAGCTCTTTAATTGTTGGTCGGCGTTTTAACTCCTTCACTGCAGCTATAATGTCATCAAACCTGACTGTTGGTTGCTGCAGCGACTCCATTAATTTTTTTATGCGCGCAGACCCGCTTTCCCCCAAACGTTTGATTAACGAAATACTCTCCTGTTGGGCGTTCCCGAACAGTAGCGTCGCCCAAACTTCGACCAAGCTTTTTACAAGGCCCGGGTTGTTTAATGGCAAACTTATGCGGCTGTTCGCCTCAAGCCGCTCAATCGCCAGTTCGATCTGCAGGAAACACTCCTGGCCTTTCCTGCAATCAAACTGATCAATTTCCTGTAAGAATATTTTTTCCAAATCCCGGGTCGCCAACCCCCAATGATCGTGGATCATATCAGCCAGGTTGAGCAGGTACGCATAAGGGCTGAAAACATTCTGACAGGCATCGCAGCGGCACCGGTTCCGCTTTTCAATATCCTTATATTTTTTTGCATCCAACTGCCACAACCCATCGCGACTGGTCAGTCGACTGTTGAAGGCCGCAAGATCGCTAACATCGTTATGAACGTTTGCTGCTTTTTGATACAGGTTATCGAGCGCCGCACCCTCGGCTTTATTGAGCTTTCCCAATCTTGCCGTCAGCACATTTTTTGGAACGGAGCCGATGTCCCGAAAGGACTGAAACCCCTGCCCTACCAGTTTTACACCCAACGTATCGGAACTCGAAGCTGCGGCAAATTTTGTGATGGCCTTGAACCGGCCCAAGGTGGCCGCGTCCATGTCCGTTCTGCCGGGTGTTAGCCTGTCCGGCCTGGAGAGGATAGCTTCAATTTTTGCCAACCCGGAACTTTTGAGCTTTGCCAAGACAGCATCCAGAGCAGTGTTTTTTACCCCGGATTTTTCCAGCAAGCCTTTGACATCCAGCTGCGGCAGTTCTTTTTTATCCGGCACAAGGGGGGCTGATATTTTTTTTGACAGCTTGATTTTTACATCAGATATGTCGGCGTCGAGTTTCAGCACAATGTCATCAAGGGTGGACAAAATAGCTCGCCTGCCCTTTTTAACCACCAAAAACACTTCCGGTGAGATTCCTTCAAATTGCCGCTTCAGCGTTAAAGGGTTTAGCTCAAACTCAAACCTACCCTTAGAGTTGGTTTGTGTTTGAGCTATTGCATTTTTTACTTTTTGATTCTGGTCATGCAATTCGACAGTGAGTTTGCTCACATCGGCGTTCTGTAAGTCAGATTTTATTGACCCTTCAACATCGAGTATCTTGTTAGCCATTTTCATGCCTCCCCTAGACCGCATGATCCGTGAAAAACAGAAAGAGTAGACTTAACATTCTCCCCCTAGAGCTTGGAACCACGTACATTCTCAGCGGCATTACTCCAGTACTTTTCTTTTTGTTCCGGTGTATAGGTCTGATACTCCTCGAAACCTAGAACAATCAGGTGACCGGTATAACCAATCGCTTCGCCAATGAATTGCAAATCCACTGGGCCGACTCCAATCTCACCAGCAACCACATTGGTGAGTTTCCATCCGACACCACCATCCGTTGTTGCGAAGACGTAGATCGCACCACCAATTGGAATGGCCTTCAGCACACGATCACCGGCAAACATCAGCACCGGCTTTCCTTTGCGAAGAACGTCCGCAGCGGCACCGGCTTTTGTCATAGCGCCACTTGGTACTTTGGTTTTTTTTGCCAACACCTCTGCTGGACGTGGCGGCGTTACTGATTTTGGTTTGGTATCGGTGACTATTTTGCGACCCTTGGCCTCGCGGATTTTTTTTTCACTGCCCTTATCCGGGGTGGGGTCTGTGCCTGTTTTGCCGCCTTTAGCTGTTTCTTGTTTATCTATGACATCCTGGTCAGTCGCCACGACCCTTTTCTCAGGTTCCGTTGCAACTGGCATGGTGCCCGCACCTAACAACTTGGTCGACAGGCCTAGAGACCTGACTATTTGTGACTGCTTCCATTTCCATTTTAGTTTGTCAAACCAAGACCTCTTTTTTTTGGTTTTAAATTTATCGCTTTTCCCCCAAGGTTCCCCTGTGGACGGGTTGATTGCGCTGCCATCAGAGGCCTTTACCGGTAGGTTTCCGCTGTTTGCATCAGGATCTTTGATGTCAGGCAGATGGTTTGCCGGAGGATCGGCGACCGTCACCTTACTGGATGGATCGGGTGGCGGCGTATCATCTGTCGACATTCCATCACTGTCTTTTAGCCGAGTTGGGTTCGACCTGACAAATTGGTAGAGATTATGGCCGTCCACAACGCCAGCAGGGTCAGGGGCAATCCAGCGTTGTAGCCAAGGGGCGTAGTATCTTGCTCCGTAGTAATACAATCCCGTTTCATCATCACGCTCTTTTCCGCTGTATCTATAGCGTTTTGAGCTGGTTTCTGTTTGATTGCGGCCAGCGATATAGGAACTACCGCCATACGGATAATATTCTTCATACGAAATTATCTGGCCTGTCTCATCAAGCTCCAGCGAGACCGATTCAAGAATATTACTCAGTTGGTATCGAATTGTTGTGCTGATCGCCGAGGAAGGATTGATAACATTTTTTTCTGACTCAATAATTACAACGCGGCCCTGATCGTTGTTTACGTGAATGGTATCGCGATGTTTCTGAATCGAGTTTGCGACCTTTTCTATATAGATTTCATAGTCACCCAGGTAGATGCGCTCGGAAACGTCGTTACCGTTATTCTTAACGATAGTCTTGCGAATGCGCTGCCCCTGCCCATCATATTGATAGTAACTCTTGTTTGGATTGGCGCCGACATTTAGCTCGACTTCTTCCAGTTGGTTTTTGAAATTCCACACCATGCTCGGCAGGTGCGGAAGTTGAGTTACATTGCCATTGGCATCGTGGGGAATGGCAAGCGTCTCGTTGTTGCAGCCGGATTTTGAGGAGGTCAAGCGATTGCTTTGAGAATCAAACGCCTGCGATCTCGTTGTCGTTCGCAGGCTATTGGTATGTCTGGTTTGACTAATGTTGCTGGATTTATCGTATTGATATTTTTCTATGTAGTTGATCAACGCCTGCGAATTCGCTGTGGATTGCGGCATCAACAAGAATTCTGCGTGTTTATTGCCCGCCTGTTGATAATGACAAGCGCTCATCGCCTCATGTTCACGGCCTGATGCTTCGATTAGGCGATAGACTGGGTCATAGGTATAGCGTGATTCCGCTTCGATGACTTGGTTTTGATTGAAAACGCTGGCATGAGCGTCGTCTCGAATGCTCATGATATTGCCGGCAGGATCGTAACAATAGCGCAGCTGCTGCAGGTGTTTCGGCACCGGGCCAGTACGGATCGAATCCACACTTTGCAATCGAAAGGTGTCTGGCTCATAGCTATACGTCTCAACGACCCCGTTTTGATAGGCAATTTGTTCGCGTTGGCCTTTCGCGTTGTAGTCGATATTACTAACAAAGGCTTTAGCAGATTGACCGGGATGTTGAACACTTAGCGATTCAAGCAGGCTTGCGTAATTGTAGGTAGGGATCTGTATGGTGCCGTCGGGCAGCTGAATCTGAGTAATGCGATTGAGCGCATCATAGCTAAATACCCTGGTATAGGCCGCCCCATTTAAGCGAGTACTTGTTTCAAGCATACTGTTCGCGGCCGCTTCATCGAAATTGCCGGCACTGTCGATTGGCCACTCAGGAGTGGTGAGTTTGCCGTCTAATAGCAGCTTGCGGTGTGCCTCTAACACTTTTCCGTTAAAATAAATTCTCTCATTGATGGCTAAGCCCGCTCCATCGTATTGCTTCCAGACTGATCCACGTGAATTGCTGGCTTCGGACAAAGGACGCGACTCACCATAGATGAGTTGCTGGGCAAGAAATAGTGTGCCATCAGGCTTGGTGACGTGTAGGCTCTGCGTGCGGCGCAGGTTGTCGTAGCTGGTGCCCACCCGATTGCCATTCGCGTCCCAATTGTAAAGCGGTTTATCATCAACGGTGAGAAATCGATAGGCGTCACCGACATCCGCACTGGCAATTCGAAGTTTGCGACCCGCCATATCAAAAGCATGGGTAAATACTTTAATTCCTCTAGGATCAGTAATGTCTAAGTCGTTACCTTCAACGTCGAAACTCACTGTGGTTTGCAACGTTTCGGCTTTATTATCATCAACCGATAGGAATACCTCCCCTTGCACAGTCAGATATGCCAAAGACGGCGTGTTGGCATGTTCAATAGTCTTCAGTGCGGCTCTTTGCTGATCGGTTGGCGAGGTGGGAGGATTTGCAGGGTCCGGTACCCGCTGATGAAACCAGCTACTAAAACTGCCCAGCGTTGACACATACTTTTCAACATAGTGCTTAATGTCTGGATCATTCTGCGGCTCGAGTAAAACCGTATCGTTAACATCCCACGAAGCCTGCTGCCAGGGATCAAATACGACCTTTTCATAGGTTTGATTGGCGTACAGCGTGCACACCACCCGCTCTAAGGGATCATAAAACAGGGTTGAGCTCACTCCGATTTTGTTATCCGGCTCGAAATCCAATGTGTCACTAAAATATGGTTCAAACTGCTGAACGGGTTTGCCTTTGTTGTTAAACACCGTCCAGCCTGATGTGACCCAGCGGCGCTTTGCTCCACTGCCCGGTTCCGCCTGTATTTTCTTTTGAACCTCGCGGTTGAATCCATCCGAATATGCATAGCTGAGCTGTATCGCTGAGGAGTTACCAGTGCCTTTGTCATGCGTCTCACGGGTGACCGCGCAAACTCGCACAGGCTTTGCATCCCGCTGATAGCGATGCAAATCATAGATCATGCGCGTGGTCGCCTTTTCCAGGCCAACGCGAATAGCGCTTGCTGAATATGCTGGTTGACCAACTCCATCCGGGTCGGTCAAAAAACTAGTGACCTGACTGTCGGTCAGTTCACTTTCAAAGCCCGCCAAGGAGTCAGCCTCGGTGTTGCTTCGCATTTGCGAAATACCAACGTCATCAATGCCCAACAGTGACTGTGCTGGATCGCGGCCCGCCTTACCCATCACTGCAGTTCCAACAACAAGACCCAGTGCATTAAATGCTAATTCCGAGTAATTGCCATTCATGTCGCGAGCGAGATAGGGCTGTAACAATCGGTAGTCGATTAAGCCTTCTTGAGTATTGTTGAGAGGGTCGGTTATTTTTACTGGAAACAAGTGATAGGGATCGTATTGAACCGTCGTCGTGTTGCCAAAAGGATCACTGACTTGCGTGGCCAGAAAAAACATCGCCGGATCAAATAATTGATTACCAGAAGGTATCCACCAGTCACCTTGATCAGCGGTGATCCATTTATCACCGGATTTTTCTCGATAGCCGCCTTCTGCGCCCATGGAATTAGACAGTCGGGTACTGCCATAAATCGAGGTTCTGAGGCTTGGCGTTAAAGCGCGTTGATAGGTTTCAAAAGGCAACCCGTGGTAAGCCACTACGGCAATTGGAGCAGAATCGGATAAATCGTCATTCCAATACACTGTGGTTTGATGTTTGAGTTGTCTTTTTTCCACCTGTCCGGCGGTGGTTTTTTGCTCATAAGCGATGTTTGCGGCATTGGCAAAGGCCGTCGATAGATCCGCTGCCGAATATGCGTTGGTGACAGGTCGTTTGGCACCTGTGAGTTCATAGACTTTGCTGGTGACTGCGGCGCTATGCCTGAAGTCGTCGCGGCTGGTTAGTGGAAGCACATAACTATTCGTGGAAACGGTGAGCAAGTCCGTATCCTGTTCGGCGTGATTCGTCTGGCGTCGTTTGTACGCGATGTTCGCGGTCTGGGTGGGATTGCCGAACTCATCAACGGCAATAGTTATATGATGCTGAATTCTGGGATCGACCAGATTGCGACCGCTATGCTTGCGTTCATAGTGGTAACGAATGCTGTCTTTTACAGTGGCTAAAAACACTGCATGCGCATTTTCACCGGTGCTTTGCTTGGTCTGCACACGATAGGTCTGTTCCGAAACCATGTAGGGAAAGTTTGTGTCTTCCGATGAATCATGCGCATAAACTTCGGTGCGCAAAACCGACCCGCGTAAGGCGCGATGTGCCTCAATCACAGAGTCGTTATCGGCGATCTGAACATCATGACCACCCAGATCAAAGGCCGCTGCGTCCTGAGGTTTTTGAATCGCATCAAGCTCCTCAACACCGCCAAAATATTCGGCGCGATAAACATCCAGAATATCTCGTTGCTCAAAATATGCGCCGGTATGAAACCAGGTTCGCGTTTCAACGGGTGGGACATGATGCGCTTCGTTGTTATTGTCAAAACTACTGTCTTCGTGCAATCCCTTTTTTTTAAAGATGTCAAACGTCTCTGTATCGATTTGATCGACTCGTCCAAAACCGCGAAATTCTCGTTCGCGACCATCATAAAAACCGTGGTGATACTTGTAGCAGGTAACTAATTTCGTCTTGCTGATGTGATCAATGCTTTCGCTTTTTTCCAGAACATGGACAGGGAAAGGCAATGGCGTTGCCCAATAATCACCCCGGGCAACATCCTCCAGATAAAACTTTGTGGATGAGGCGTATCGCACCCTGGTTGTGGCGCCGAGGTTATTGGACATTTCAGAGAGTAAGTAGGGTTTGTTCCCGCCGCAAAAATCAAGAACCTTGTAATTACCGTCAGCAAAGGTACCAAAGTTGTAACTCCAAAGAAGACTTGTTGTCCCTGTGCCAAAAAAATCGGTGAAGGCAAGCGATGCCGAATCGACTGTGATGGGCGTGCCGTCAATCGTCTGTTGATCACTCCAGCGATTGCCGGACTGATTTAACCAAAAATGAACCTTATTGAAATCCACATAGACAAGATCTGAAGTACCAGAACCATCAAGATCAGCCAGAAACAGACGCTTTGGGTCGAAATCCAACGGCAATAACGTTTCGCCACCCATCGTCAGTTTTTGTCCAAACGCGCCATAGCCCAGGTTAGGCCAGTACCCGATACTCTGTCCGTCAATCAAAACGATGTCCTTTAGACCATCGCCGCTCATATCGGCAAGACGCACTCGTCGAAAGGGATCATTAAACGACAGGCTTTCCAGCCCCGCTGGTTTTAGCTCGGCAGGTTGTTGTGCGTATCCTTTTTCGCCATTGCTTTGATACCAGTGAAACTCTCGATCTGTTGTAACCAATAAATCGGTGAGTCCATCGCCGGTTAAATCAAGCATGCGTAAATTCGGATCGGACAAGCTGAAAACCGGCTGCTTGTCGTAATGCTTGAACGATGCGTGGGACCAACCGCCTTTTCGTTCTCCGGAGACTTCATGTTCGGCCTGTAACTCAAAAAAGCCACTCATCGGTCCGGTGGTTACAATCAGATCGGCAAGACCATCACCACCCATGTCGCCAAAACTCACTCCGGCATCGGCCAGGGCAAGTCCAGCAGGTGATTCCTGTAACAGATTTGGTGTGTCGAGGTTTCCGTTGCCTTGATTTCGCCAATAGCGGAATCCGGCAGAGGTACTCTGGACAATATCCTGCAGACCGTTGCCAAAGATATCGACCAGTGATGTGTTCGGATCGTTTAAGGAGACCGCTGGCATATCTCCAGCCTTGGCTTTGACCGATTGGTACTTTTGTTCCTTGGGGCGAAATTCAGAATATGAAAACTCAACAGGAGGCATGCTGTCGAATACATAGTCAGTGCCTGACGTTTTACGATATCCTGTGACGGTAGCGCAGATCAGCAATGACACTCCTGTTCCACTCGATTCGTGATAGTCAAAATTGCTTGACTTGACGAGAGTGGCGCCACCCAGTTCTTTAAAGTGATGGACCATAAACACCGAGCGACATTGCCGCATTGTGCGTAGCTCGAAACCGGGCCGGAAGCTTGAAAAAGCGTCGTTTCTAATCGGTACACCGTTGGTAAATTTTTCTTGGGTTACGCCCGCGGCTTGGTAGATAAACTGATCGGTGTTTCCTTGTGGGTATATCCAATCACCATAATTGAAAATGACTTCGTACACATAGCGTCGATCCTTAGCAGAAAAGATGTTTCGATGATCTGTGCCAGATCTTGTCACACCGGCGGAAAACTGATTGCCGTTAAAATCAACAAGCACCTCAGGTACGTTGCCGTAGAGAATTCTGCGCGGATAGATTTGCGCATAAACTCTGTTTTGTTCATGACTCTCAGGAAGGTCTAACGTCGAGTCATCGCAGGCATACTCATAACTAATGTGATTCCCTTTGGAATCAAATGTTTCCTCGAGCAACCACTCAAATATTTTTGATGCATCCTTAGGATCGGCTATTCTCGCCGCTGCCGTTCGGCCATAGATACTCGTGACGTTTTCTTTTGTTGTGACACGCCAAAACACATCGATGACATTATGATGGGGGTCGTCATCGGGACGCGTGTCACCAGGATCAAGAGTCTCCCAGGATTCGATCCGGGCAAACAAGCCTTCGGTTCTAGGTAAATATCGCGTGACTCGAAAATAAAGTGGATTGGGAAAACTCTCATCGGGAACAATTTCTCTATCAACAACCTGAGGGTCGCTGCTGATAAGTTTTGGCACCAGGTCCTCGGCACCCGACAGAACAAACACATCGTCATCAGTGTAGCGCGGCAGGCCTTTTTCTGTTTTGCGGCTGATGCGTGGTATGGACAACTTCCATCCCAGGCCAAAAATGCCATTGCCATTGCCGGTGCTGTACTGAAGTGATAATTGCGGTCCAAAACCATCCCGGCCGCTTGAGGTAGAAATAGGTAGGTGGAAATTACCGGTACCTGAAAAAAGACTGGGTTGAAAAGTCTCGCCTATTCCTTGTACCGCCCCGCCACCTTTCGGCAGTGAAATCGCTGGTGAGCTTGTTGCCGCAGATTTTTCCATCGTCCCAACGGCCTCCTTCTTATCTTCGGCGCTGAGCGTGATGCTGATAGGAAATTTCTTTTCTGGGGATTGCGCCTGCGGCGCTTATGAGCACGGCTCCCCGCCGATTCCCCCTCGCCTCACGGGAGGGTTGGCTTTTGTAGGGATTTCCAAATTCAATTTAATTGATACCACTAAATCATTACCAATCAAGTGATCTTTATGTTATTTTTTTTCAACCTTGCTAGTTTCATGAAGTCACATAAGAATTGCACAAAAAAACGCTCCTGTTAGAAATGCCAGGAGCGCATCATTTATAGCGGACTGCCGGCCACAAGTTTGGCAGGATAAAACAGGCGGGGATTGCGCTCCTTGCTGGAGAGCTATCTCTCCAGCCGATTAAACAGGGGGTAGTAAATGATGAGCAAAATCAGAGCTGAGGTCCGCGTCAGCGGCAGGGTCCAGGGGGTCTGTTTCCGCCACTACACCCAGCGGACCGCTGAAAAACATGCGGTCAGCGGCTGGTGCCGCAACCGGCCAGACGGATCAGTCGAAGCGGTTTTCGAAGGTGAAGAAGCGGCTGTTCGCGCGGTTGTCGACTGGTGTCGGCAAGGACCGGAGCTGGCAGAGGTGGACGATTTGCAGGTGAACTGGCAAGCAGC
>CAMYNC010000115.1:18106-39594 GCA_947259685.1 uncultured Desulfuromonadales bacterium
TCAGCGGCTTTACAATCCGTCATTGAACAGGCTTTAAACGGTTCCGAAATGGGCGATAAAGCGGGTCACCAATCAAGACCATCTGCCAGGAAAGATAGGGCAAGCTGAGAAAATAACTTTCCGCCAAGCTGTAATAACCATCGAGCAAATAACCAAAAAACAGGTCAGGCAAGGGAAATCCAGAGACGTAGGGTTCAGCCACCGGCCCAACTGTGGCAGCCACCCCCTCTTCGAGTAACCGTTTGCACCAAACCTTACTCCCCGGTTTTTTCAAGGTTGTACACTCAGCGCTGGCGATATGGTAAGCCACCGCACCGATCTGCCATGCAAACGCAGGAACGTATTTCGCCACACTGTACCAGCCGCTGTAAAGCGCTGCCTGCGGCGCTTCCCCTGGCTGAAAGAGCCGTTCCTGCTGATCAAGTACCACCGGCAGCCGACTGAGCTTGCGGCTCAACTCTGCAGCGCGGTGGAGCGAATTATCATACAGCGCGTATCCGCTCAGACCAGACTGCTGTTTCGGTTGCGGCCAGCGGGCATCGAAATAGGCATTCCCCTGCAAACCCTTTTTTTCCGCCTGCAAACTATCGTCGATCAACCGCCGCGCAATCTCCACCGTCGGCCCGTCGAGCCGCGCCACCAGCAGCACTTGCTGCTTGCCGATTCCGAGCGGCTGTTTCTGCTTTTGGTTTTGGAAGCCGATAAAATAGGGATTGGCCAGCCAGCCTTGCAGCGGATAATTATCTATCAGGGCCAGAGCAAGCTCTGAATCAACCGCAGCCCCCTGCCCCTTCTGGCGCGCATGCTCGAGCTGCATGTTCAGTTGCTGGACCTTTGCCGCCAATAGCTGCCGCTGGGTGTCCGTCAGCTCCGATGGGCTTTTCAGCTGCCGGTCAAGCTGCTCTTTTTCGCCCCTTAGCGCATTCAGCTGATACGCTTGCTCATCAGCCAACTCCGGGGCAGCCACCCTTAGCGGCAAGCCGTAAAAAAGCAGCAGACTTTTGATCTGAGCCTGCTCCCCTCGCTTAGCGAGAAATTCCCGTAACGGAGTGACCAGGTGTTGCAGATACTCAGTGCGGCTACAATCCTCTTTACTGCCCATGCGGACCAACAGCAGGTTGGCCGCTGGAATCAGTCGCTTTTCCTGGTAATATTGGGCCAGAGCCAGACTGTTGGGATCATTCTGATTGGCAATCAGCAGGATATCTTCAGGCTGCAGAGCCAAAGCAGTAGTTGCAGTTCCCAGCAACGCAAACAGAACTGCAATCATCACCAATCGCCATGCGTTCCGTTGCGCCGAAGCACGTTGCCCGCCAGTGGCCGACAAATCCTTGCAGCTTGATGACAAAACGCTCACCCTCAGTAAACACTCCGCCCGTACCAATTAATCGGGCTTACGCAGTTGCAGAGATTCTTTATAGGCATCGCTGCCCGATATGCCGAACTGGCGGGCGACCTGCTTGACGATCTCTTTCCAGCTCAGTTCGGTCTCGGCGCGAAGTTTCTGCAAGGCCTCCAGCACCGTACCTTCCGGTTCAACCTCAGGGGCCGGGGCAATCAGCAGCACCAACTCACCACGCACCCGGCCAGCGGAAAAGTGCTCAAGGGCTGCTGCAGCACTGCCATTAAACAGCTCTTCGTGCCGCTTGGTCAGCTCACGAGCGATCGATAGTTCCCGCTGCGCTCCGCAGATTTCGACAATATCGGTGAGTGCCGCTTGCAGCCGGTGGGGGGTTTCATAGCAGGCCAGGGTGTGGCTTTCAGCGGCATACTGCTCCAGCTGCCGACGGCGGGCCTGCTGCTTACTGGGGAGAAAACCGATAAACCGGAAACCATCGGTCGGCAGTCCGGCGATCGACAGCGCGGCAATCAGGGCCGAGGGGCCGGGCACGGCAACCACTTGAATTCCCGCGCTGCGACAGTCGGAAATCAGCCGATAGCCGGGATCGGCGATACACGGAGTGCCGGCATCCGAGATCAGCGCCAGCGAATCTCCAGACTGCAGCCGGGCAAGCAACTGCTCGGCGCGCTGTTTTTCGTTATGTTCATGATAGGAAATCAACGGGGTCTTAATCCCGTAATGATCAAGCAATTTACGGCTATGGCGGGTATCCTCGGCGGCTATTTGCGCCACGTCCTGCAGCAGACGAACGGCCCGGTAGGTCATATCCTCAAGGTTGCCGATCGGCGTAGCAACCACGTAGAGGGTTCCATTCACTTAAAGCCCCTCCAGCTGACTGAGCCAGAGATTTACGCAGGCATCGCTCGGCATCCGCCAATCGCCCCGCGGCGACAGAGCGACGGTACCGATCTTCGGCCCATCCGGCAAACAGGAACGCTTGAACTGCTGAGAAAAGAAGCGGCAATAAAACTGCTTCAGCCATTTAAGCAACTCCTCGCGGCTGAAATCCTTGCCAAACGCCTGCTCGGCGAGCAACAGTACTTTTTTCGGCGCAAAATGCATTCTGACAATTTGAAACAAAAAGAAATCATGCAGTTCATAAGGACCGACAACCTGTTCTGTGAACTGGCCGATATTGCCATCGGCATCCGGGGGCAACAACTCAGGCGAGACCGGCGTGGCACAGATATCTTCCAACACCCGTGAGGTCTTGCCTTCAAACTCGACCTTAGCGCACCAATCGACCAGATAACGCACCAGGGTCTTCGGCACCCCTGAATTGACAGCATACATCGACATATGATCGCCGTTGTAGGTGCACCAGCCGAGGGCCAACTCCGACAGATCACCGGTGCCGATCACCAACCCGCCCACCTGGTTGGCAACATCCATCAGAATCTGGGTTCGTTCCCGTGCCTGGCTGTTTTCGTAGGTGACATCATGGATGTTTGCATCGTGGTCAATATCATCAAAATGCTGCAACACCGCCGCATCGATTGGCACCACCCGCAACTCGGTGCCGAGTAACTCGGCGAGACTCTCAGCATTGCCGCGGGTGCGTACTGTGGTGCCAAAACCGGGCATGGTCATCGCGACAATCCCCTCGCGGTCAAGTCCCAGCAGATCGAAAGCCTTGACCGTCACCAGCAGTGCCAGGGTTGAATCCAGACCTCCAGAGAGGCCGATCACCACTTGCTGGCTACCGGTATGCAGCAGGCGCTTGGCTAAGGCACAGGTCTGCAACTGAAAAACCTCCTGACAGCGCTCGCAGCGTTCTGTATCGTCAGGCGGGACAAAAGGCGTTCGCGGCAATGGTCGCAGCAAACTTGCAACCTTTTCCTCCGGCAATTTAAAGCTGAGAATCCGGAAATTATGTTCCGGATGCCCGCTGGCAAAGCTGCTGTTACGCTGCCGCTCTCCGGTCATGCGCTGCAAATCAACATCAGCCATCGCCAACTGATTGTCGAATTGAAAGCGTTCCGTCTCGGCAAGTATCTGACCATTTTCGGCAATTAAAGAATGTCCCGAAAACACCAGATCGGTGCTCGACTCGTTAGGACCGGCCGAAGCGTAGGCATAAGCGGCCAGACAGCGTGCTGATTGCGATGCCACCAACGTCCGGCGATAGGCTTGCTTGCCGAGGATTTCCGGGCTCGCCGAGAGGTTGAGCAGCAGGGTCGCACCGACCAGCGCCTGCGAACCGGAGGGTGGAGCGACTGCCCAGCCATCTTCGCAGATCTCGATGCCGATCAGGCAGTCTGGATGCTCCTCGGCTCGAAATAACAAATCATCGCCAAAAGGCACCTGAAGATCACCGATCAGCAGATAGTTACTGCTGCGATCAACTGCCGAACAAAACCAGCGCTGCTCATAGAATTCGCCGGTATTCGGCAGAAAAGTTTTCGGCACCACCCCGCAGATTTCACCTTCTGCCACGAGCACCGCACAATTGAACAGCCGCCCCGAAACCGATAATGGCGCTCCGACCACCAGCGCCACCTGCTGTTCGGAAGTGTATTGGGCAAGTTGCAGCAGTGCCTCTGTGACCTGGGCTTGCAGGTGCTGTTGAAAAAACAGATCACCGCAGCTGTAACCGGTGAGGGAGAGCTCCGGAAACAGCAACAGCCGGCACTGTTTGGCCTTGGCCTGGCTGGCCAGCTGACATATTTGTTCCAGATTGAAGTCGACATCGGCCAACCGCAGCTCCGGGGTCGCCACCCC
This sequence comes from uncultured Desulfuromonadales bacterium, assembly GCA_947259685.1. Next base: position 22,230 of record CAMYNC010000115.1, read on the forward strand.
AAGCCGCAGCATCCCGTAATCCGCCAGCTGAATTCCGACCGCTTGCTGTTTTTTTGCCGTCATAGTTCGCTCCAGTCATTCAAATACATCTCAACTCGCCAGGCCAAAGGCATCAGGCAGATAGGTTATCTCAGCAGCTCCATCACTCTGGCACAGAATCGCCAGGACATCAAATCGAGGCTGTAAATTGGCAGGGTTTTCCCGTGCCAGGTACCAGTGCGCGGTGCGGATGATCTGCTGCTGTTTGCGAAAGCCGACTGCCTCCTGGGGGGTCCCGAAACCTGTCCCGCGTCGGGTTTTGACTTCAATGAACAGCAGTAGTTTTTTCTGTCGGGCGACAATATCGATTTCACCCACCGGACAACGATAGTTGCGCGCCAGGATTTTGATCCCCTGACTACGCAAATAGGCGACTGCCCGCTCCTCCCCCCAGGCCCCCAGAGCCTGCCGCTGCTTGCTCATTTAGCGCTCCACGTATTCTTTGACCCCGGCAAATGTTTGCCGATGATGGCGGCTTGGCCCCTGCTCAGTAATCGCTTGGCGATGCTGGGCAGTCCCATAGCCCTTGTGCCTGGCAAAGCCATAGGCCGGGTGCTGGCGATCCAGGCTGAGCATGATCCGGTCACGGACAACTTTGGCCACCACTGAGGCAGCGGCAACCGAAAGCGAGCGGCTGTCGCCCTTTTTCAGGGTTTGCTGTGAAATAGCTACCGGCAAGGGAGTTATACCATCGATCAGCAAGTGGTCCGGCGCGATGGCCAGCCGCTTGATCGCCCGCTGCATAGCCAGCAAGGTGGCCTGTAGAATATTCAAGCGATCAATTTCCTGGGTTGTCGCCACCCCGATGCCGACGGCAATCGCCTGCTGATGAATCAGCGGATAAAATTTTTCGCGCTTGGTTTCGCTGAGCTGCTTGGAATCGGTGAGGCCTGGCAAACTGAAATCGGCCGGCAGAATCACCGCGCCAGCCACCACCGGTCCAGCCAGGGGGCCACGACCGGCCTCGTCAATACCGGCAACAGCTCGAGCTCCGCGTTGGCGGGCCAGGCCTTCAAAATAGAGAGTCGAAACCTCACTCTCAGCAAACAGATCCATTGTTTTCATTTTCTGACCGCACCATGAGAGAAAAATCCGAAAAAAAAAGCCCCCGAACAATGCCGGGGGCTTATCTTACCTAATTCAACCTGATCAGACCATACGCTTTTCAGGAATTCGAGCAGCCTTACCACGCAGCTTGCGCAGGTAGTAGAGCTTGGCACGACGAACCTTGCCCAGGCGAATGACTTCTATCTTGTCGACGCTTGGGGAGTGCAGCGGGAAAATCCGCTCGACACCGATACCGCCGGAGATCTTACGCACGGTGTACGATGAGCCGAGGCCGCGGTTGAGGCGCTTGATGCAGACACCCTGATAAATCTGGATCCGCTGCTTGTCACCTTCAGTGATTTTTACATGAACCTTGAGGGTATCGCCAGCCCTGAAGACCGGGATATCCTTTTTCAGTTGTTCCATTTCCAAACGATCGATGATGTTCATCCTTCATCCTCCTCGATGTATCTATCCGTTTTCTAAAGACGGTTGTTCTATCTATTTGCCATGCAGGCTAGCCTGCGGTGAATTTTATTCGACTTGGTTCTCGGCCTTTAGCCGTGCGAGGATCTTTTGATCCTCATTGTTCAACTGCGCCAGTTCAAGAAGCTCAGGTCGGCGCTGCCAGGTTCTCAGCAATTGCTGTTCGCGCCGCCAGCGGGCAATTTTACCATGGTCACCGGAAAGGAGTACCTCCGGCACGGCCATCCCGTTAAAGACAGCCGGCCGGGTATATTGGGGATACTCCAGCAGGCCATCCGAAAAAGAATCGGTTTCGGCGCTGCCGCTGCACCCCAACACTCCAGGCAGATACCTGGAAATGGCATCAATCATGACCATCGCCGGCAGTTCGCCCCCGGTCAGGACAAAATCACCGAGCGAGTATTCAGCATCAACCAACGATTGCCGAACCCGTTCGTCAAATCCTTCATAACGGCCACAGAGGAAAATCAAGCCTTCTTCCTGAGCCAGCGCTTGAGCATGTTGCTGGCTGAAAGGCTGCCCCTGCGGAGTCATCAGCAAAACCTTGGCTTTCGGTGACTGCTGCCTCAACTCAGCGACCGCCCGAGCAATCGGTTCCGGCTTCATCACCATACCGTCGCCACCGCCATAAGGGGTATCGTCGGTGGTCAAATGTTTGCCTTCAGCCCAGTTGCGCAAATTATGCAACCGCAACTGCAGTAGATCCTGTTTTGCAGCTCGACCGAGGATACTTTCGCGGAAGGGCGATTCGAACATCCCCGGAAACAGGCTCAGAATATCGAAAATCATTGTTTCTCTGGAACCAAACCTTCAGGCAAATCAACTTTCATGATCTGCTCTTCAAGACTGATCTCCTGAATGAACTGCTCGACCGCCGGGATCTCCACATCCCCGAAGCGCCCTTTGACCACGTACGTGTCATGAGCAGCGGTACTGTACATGCTGCTAATCTGACCGATCTCACCGCAGCGCTCATCGACCACTTTGAGCCCTTCGAGCTGATGCCAGTAGAACTCATTCTCACCAAGTTCCGGCAAATGGTCCTGTGGTAACAAAACACTCCCACCGACCATCTGTTCCGCCTGGTTGATCGACTCGAACCCTTGCAGACGCAACAACACCTGCCCTTTGTGCAATGTCTGGCGACTGGGGGTTGCCGTCAATTCATCGCCCGTTGGCAGGCGCAGATAAACCTGCTCTGTCTCCAGCAATAATTCGGGATCACCCGAATTCAGCCTAACCTTGAGATCGCCGCGCAAGCCGTGCGTGCCGACGATCTTGCCAATCTCCATGAGAGACTCAGACCGGTTTTCCATCAATTCATTCTCGCCTGTGACCGGTCAAATCCCGGATTACTCCATGATCTGCAGTGATGCCCGGCGATTTTCCCGTGTCGCCTTGGCATTCAACAGAGTCCGCATCGCTTTGGCGTTGCGACCCTGCTTGCCGATGATCCGGCCCATATCTTCCTGGGCCGCGGCCAGCTTTACGAGAACTGTTCCATCCTCGGCCTCTTCTTCGGAGATGACGATCTCGTCAGGTTTTTCGACCAGGGACTTTGCGATGTACTCGATCAGGTCTTTCATGGGTCATCCTCCGGGTAGTCGGGGACGTTGCCCCGGATTCGGACCAGTCAGGCTCAGGCGTTAAGCAGTCGCCTTAGTCTTGAACTTGGCCCAGACACCGGCCCCTCGCAGCAACCGGCGAACCGTATCGGTCGGCTGAGCACCCTTGTTGAGCCATTCGAGGGCACGCTCTTCCTTCAGATTCAGCAGAGGTTGATCCTGGCGCGGATCGTACTGCCCCAGGGCTTCAATAAACCGGCCATCCCGTGGAAAGCGCTCGTCGGCCACTACGACCTGGTAGAACGGCTTCTTTTTTTGGCCACCGCGGGCGAGCCTGATTTTTACTGCCATGCTGTGTTTCCTCCTGGTACTTTTCTTTAGTGTATGTTTTGAGAATAGCAGAAATCTGTTCTTTCTCTATTCTGCGGATCAAAAAGGAAGCTGACCACCCCGGCCGAGCATCCCCTTGAGCCCCTTAGGACCCATTTTCTGCATCTTTTTCATCATCTTCTGCGCTTCGGTGAAGCGCTTCAGCAACTGATTCACGTCCTGCACCCGGGTGCCGCTACCATTGGCAATCCGCATCCGGCGGGAACCGTTGAGAATTTTATGATTGAGCCGCTCTTTGCGGGTCATCGAGCGGATAATCGCCTCGATTTTTTTCAGTTCATCCTCGGGAACCTGCATCCCCTTGGCCTGCTTGAGAGCCTTGCCGGCACCGGGGATCATCTTCAACATCGAATCAATGGAACCCATTTTCTTGATCATCTGCATCTGCTCAAGAAAGGTTTCCAGAGTGAAACCATCCTTACGCAGCTGCGCTTCCATCGCCTCAGCATCATCAGCGTCAACCGCACTCTGAGCTTTCTCGATCAGGCTGAGGACATCACCCATGCCGAGAATGCGCTGCGCCATCCGATCGGGATGGAACTGCTCGAGGGCGTCAAGTTTTTCCCCCATACCGACCAGTTTGATCGGTTTTCCGGTCACGGCACGGATCGACAGCGCTGCACCGCCACGGGCATCACCATCCAGCTTGGTGAGGATGACGCCGGTCAGCGGCAGCTGCTCATCAAAACTGGCCGCCACGGTGACCGCATCCTGACCGGTCATCGCATCAGCAACAAATAGGATCTCCTGGGGGACCACATTGTCCGCGATCTTTTTCAGCTCAGCCATCAACTCGTTGTCGATGTGCAGACGCCCCGCGGTATCCAGGATTATGGTATCGAAACCGTTCAACTCGGCATACTGCCGGGCCTTGGTACAGATATCAACGGGATCCATATCCGGCTGACTGTCGTAGACCTCGATATCGATCTGCCGACCGAGGGTTTTAAGCTGCTCAATCGCGGCCGGACGGTAAACGTCGGCCGGCACCAGCAGCGGATTGCGTTTTTCCCGCCGCAGTTTCAACGCCAGCTTGCCACAAGAGGTGGTCTTACCAGCCCCCTGCAAACCACACAGCATCAGCCCCACCGGCGGTTTAGCCGCCAGGTCAAGCTGATTATCTTCACCCTCACCCATCAGGCTGGCCAGTTCTTCACGAACCACCTTGATCACCTGTTGGGCCGGAGTCAAACTTTTCAGAACATCCTGACCGACCGCGCGCTCGCCAACCCGGGCGATAAAATCCTTGACCACGCGGAAATTGACATCAGCTTCAAGCAGCACCAGACGGATTTCCCGCATGGTCGCCGTGATATGCTGCTCCGTCAGCCGGCCGTGGCCGCGCAGCTTTTTAAAGACCGAATCAAGTTTGTCAGAAAGTGTATCAAACATATCTTTAGCGCCGTAAAATCCACGAAAGATTAAATATAAAAAAGGCCGAAGCCCAAAGTCAAGGCAATTCCCTCTAAAAAACAGGACCTTCGACTACAGCTGGCGAAACTCACCGGCCTGTTTTATCCAGATCTCCGCCGGCGGTAGATCAGCCTGCTCAAGCACCGCCTCTACTTTAGCCCGCAGCCCTTCAGCATAGCGGATTGCCAGGCCGCAGTCGGAGGTCAACTGGCGCGGCACCGGGATCAACAGGATCTGCTGCTTTTCCCTCTTGAGAACCTTTTCCGCTTTCATCACTCGATGGATCGAGTGAAAAATGGCAACACAATCACCATTATTAACCACGCCAACGCTCCTTATTTCTCTACCTGGCTGAGTCCGGCCGCGCATCATGCCATGTTTGCCTGCGACATGCAAGGGGGTATTCACAGCTGTCAGTAATTGACTCTTTCCCCCTGTCAGGCAAGCCATAAAAACAGAATCCCGGAAACACAAAAAGAGCCTCCGGGATTCTGCACGCTTACTTGGCTCGGCAGAATCTGCCGAGCCCCTGATCAGTATATCTATTTCTTGTGAACAACGATATTACCGCCACCGATCTCCTGATCGGCATCGGCATCATCGGCAGCACCACTGTGGTTATCGTACACCACAGCCCCGGTGTCCTTGTCCCAGATCTTCATCCAGAACCTGTCTGTATCACCGGCGTCCTTGCCATCTATTGCGCTCAGCATGAAGCGATACTCGCCCTCACCGTTGACAGTACCGAGGCCTTTGTACTTGGCCTTTGAACCAGCAACAACCAGCCACTCATAACTTGTGCTGTGGAAGTTGAAGTCGGCAACCCGGTAGTTGAACTCAGTCTGCCCCGTCGGCACCGAAGCGCCCTTTTTGTACTTGGAGACAAAGCCGAAATTCGCCTTTCCGGTCAAGCTGGAGTCGGCCACATAGGCGCCGGCCGGTGAATCGATCCAGCCGCCACCAGTGACAAAGCCTGCACCCGGATCGTAGATAACCGCATAGCTGAACTCCGAACTTCCGGAGCCGCCGTCTTTGTCGGTCACGGTCAGGGTTACGGTGTAGACCCCGGCAATGGCATAGGCATGACTGCCGGTGACGGACCCGGACCCGCTCTGCTCGCTGACAACTCCGGCAGAGCTGGTGCCATCACCCCAGTTCCAGGTTGCGGTATGAGTATCGAACACACCGGGATCGCTGAAATCGGCGCTGCCACTGAATACGGCACCCACCTCGAAAGGATCGAGGGAGGCGTTGATCGCACCGACTGCCGGATCTACATTCGCTACAGCAACTGCAGCGGTGTAACTACTTGCGCCGCCATCTTTGTCGGTAATGATGCCAGTCGCAGTGAAACCACCGTTATCGGGATACTGGCAGACATAGTTGGCATTGGTGGAGCCGACCAGATCGAAGCTCCCGTCACTGTTGCAGTCGTAGGCATAGGTGAAACCGGACGCCCCATCGGCGGAGCTGGCATCGCCCTGGTTGCCGAAAGCAATCTGCACCGAAGAGCCTTCAAAAATGCCACCGGTAGTGTTGCTCAGATCGGCGGTCGGCGCGACGTTGACCACCTCAACCGGAACCTGATACTGGCTTACGCCGCCATCCTTGTCGGCAACGACACCGGTCACCAGGTAGCTGCCATTGTCGTCATACTGGCAGGCGTAGGAGGCCTGAGCGGAGTCGAGCAACTCGTAGGTCCCATCACTGTCGCAGTCGTAGGCGTAGGTGAGCCCAAAGGTCACATCGGCGACAGATGGATCGAGCTGATTGCTGAAAGCGACTGTTGCGGCGCTACCTTCATTGATGATCCCGCTGGTGTTAACGAAGTCAGCTGTTGGTGCGACGTTGACGACCGCAATAGAAGTATTGCCTGCGTCGGTCAGACTGCCGTTATCGGTAACCTGCACGGCTACCTGCAGAGTTCCAGGACCGTCGAGATCGGAGACTGCGAAGGTGAGACTCTGCCCTGCGGTCTCGAAAGTGCCGTCGTTATCAAGATCCCAGGCAGAGCTGAGTAAGCCGCCTTCGGCATCGGTGGCAGTCGCGCTCAGAACCACCTCGCCCCCTTCGTTCACCGAGAAAGGCCCGATCGGGTCCAGCACCGGCGGCACGCTGCCAGAATAGAGCAGCTCTTCCCAGCCTTGGTCATCAGCCGGATCATGGTTGGTTTCGTAGAGCAGGGTTCCGTCGAGATAAACCTTGAGGTTGAAACCGTAGCCACGATCAGTGGAGCTCAGGGAAACAGCGACGTCGGAGCCAGGCAGGAAGATCTGGCCGTCCGTCGGGGAAACAAATGAAACGGTCGGTACCCAGCGGTCGACGTAGACGATGCGCTCATCCGCAGCCTCGTTGCCGTTGCCGTCGGTGGCAGAGGTGGTGATGATATTTTCACCCTCGGCCAGGGACAACTCATGACTGAAGGCTACTTCATTGACATCGTCCTGATTATTGCTGAAAGCAAAGGAGGCGGATTCACCATTCACGGCAATCGCGGTAATATCCACATCGCTCGCCGTGCCGATGACCGGCGTCGAAGCAGCGTTGGTGATCAGATAAGGCGTCGGGCTAGTCACCGACAACACCGGGGCGCTGATATCAAAGATCTTCTTGACCCCACACTCCAGGGTCAGCGGCATGGGAGTAAAGGTGATCTTGCTGTTATCCTCGGCATAGACCCAGATTTGATTCATGTTGTAGTCCATACCTGGCCCGTGGATCTCAACTTCAGGAGCTTCCACCAGGTTGGCATTGGACGAGCCCTGTGTAGTGACGTTCAATTCCTGCACGCCGTCCGCTCGATATTCCCTGCCGGAACCCTTCATGTAGGGTTTGCTCAGCAACCCGCCGCCATTCACCCGGAATCTAACCACGGCTGTCCCAGTGCAGTACTCCCTCTCGACATTCGTCGTTGTGCCGGCCACAACATTTGTAAGTTGACCGAAATCATACGTGCTGCCGTTATAAAAGTAATTGTAATCGGTAAGAGTGAACGAGGAATAAGAATAATATCCTTTGTCATAGCCGAAGGAGCCCACAGTGACTTTATGAGAGTTCCAAGGTCCCTGAGTCAGGAAGTACTCGAATACACCATTGGGGTAGTTTTCAGGTTTGAAATACCGGTTAGCTCGTCCCCCAACCGTCGGTTGCGGCTCCCAACTGTTTGTTTCGGAGTTAAATATTTTGGAAATTCCGAAATACTCCAAATGTATACTTGAGATTTTATCGTATGGCAGGGTGCCGACAAACTTGATCTGTTCGGCCACCCGGCCAGCCGCCTGGCTGAAATCCTTGACGATGGTCTGGTCCTCGAGCACCGTCACCAAGTTGTTCTGGTACTCGCCATCTTGGTAGGGCCAGAACAGAGTATAATTAGAGTTGAAACTGTCTTGAAACACAGTATATGGAAGGATGGAGAAAGCCCTGGCCCGCTGGGTGCTTACATAGGAGCCCGGGTTAGCAGCCACCGTAGGAAGATAATTAGCAGCATGATATCTGAATCTGTCCTCGTAGCTGGTCCCGTCGATATTGAGGTCAAGATAGAAACTGCCTTCGAGAGTGCCGGTTGGGTAAACCACCGGCGGCTTGGGCGGCGGCTGTGGCGGAGCAACATGGTTGATGTTAAGGTTCAGCACTACCGTTTCACCGGCGGCAATATCCTTGTGCAACAGCTCATCGGCGTCGTAGAAAAATCGGTAGACGACCGCGCCATAGGGGCTACGGACATAGACATAGGCATACAACCGGATCTGACTATTGGGCACAACCGGCATGTCCCAGGAGGCGTCCGCGTATTTATTGCCAGTGTAGCTGTTCGACTGGGTCTTCTCCTGCCCAGCCAAGGCACTCTTGGTGGCATATCCGTTGGCGCGCCAGTAACTGTAGGCATCACCGGTGATCTGGACGTTGAAGCGCACATTTCCGCTTGCAGCATAGTTGTTTTCAACCGTGACACCCTCGTTCACTGAGATGGTACGGGGGCTGAAAGTGACGTTGGTGTAGGGGTACGTGGCCCCGCTCGGGCTGATGACGGCTGAGGCGTCCACCGTATGATCCCAGTCGCCGGCCTGCACGGTCAGAGAGTAGTCGTCCCCAGAAGCTGTTGAGTTGGCCGAAAAGCCGCCACCAGAGGAGCTCAGGGTGATGTTGCGGGTAGCATAACCCTCGGTATTGGTCGAAACTGTTCCGGTGATATAACCGGGATGAAGGACCACTTCGGCTGCACCTGCCGCACTGGTGAAAACCAGCAGCACAAGCAGCGAAACAATCCAATGAGCTAACTTCAATTTATTCATTCTGAATCACTCCTGGCTTTGAAAATCAACATAATAAAATCTGTCCATAATGCTCTGGCTACAGCACCGGCTCGCCGACAACATCGGCTTCCACGCGGTCACCGATGGTGTTGGTGTACTCGATGCGCCAGGTAACCGGCCCCTCAGGCAACTCCGTGGCGGTCACTTCCACCGGCAGAGTCCATTCGTCAAGAACCCCCTGCGGCTGGGCCACGGCAAGGTCACCAAACATCAGGGACCGATGGTCGTAGGTGACATTATTGGCTTCGGGAATCCAGGCGACAACATCACGAACATCAGCGCCGCTGTTGTTGATCAGTTGCACCAGCAACACACCAGAGACGGTTTGACCGTCTTCGACGAGAATTCTTTTCTCGTATAGGAGGTGAAACTCATCCTCGGCATGGACAGCGGTAGTTGCTCCCAGAAGCAGCAGACAGAAGCACAGAAAACCGATTAATCTTCCCTTCATTTTTACTCCTTACCAAATTAGGTTCATTTGCAATCAGGTTACTTTTCCGGGCAGGCCTGCAGCTTAGCTGAACCTGTCCCATCCGACAGCCACTTCATTTTCTGCACTTACTTTTCTGGCAACAAAAACCTCCTTTCGCTATTCCAATTTCAGAAAGTGCAGACTCAAGCGAGGTATCCCCCTCAGAAAAAGGACTTCCCAGGACAAATTTGTAGCCCTGGATTCAAAATCGAGCGACAACAACACCCGCTTAGAATCCCCGCTCTGGCGAGCAGAGCTGAAAGTTTAGAGACAAGAAAAGCTTTAGAGGAAACAGCTATCGAAGCAGATAGGTGTAAAGACCCCTGGCGAGGGTCTTCTGAGGTTGCCTAGCGGGTCGGAGTGATTTCCCACTCGCTGTCCGGGGCATAACTGGTTAGTCCCCCCTCCGAGAGTTTTCTTTCGCTGCAGGGGCAATCCCTGCAATCCAGAACAATTCATTTAAAACGGTGTTATTATATTTAAGTGAAAAATTTATGCAACATAATTTGAGTTTACACAGGTGGCATTCTCTGCCGACAGGATTTGACACCCATCCCGCCCGAAGAGTAAAGTGGTCAACCGAGGTTAAGCATTTCTCCTGATCCACCTGAAGGGACCACCTACGTGCATTCTGAACAGCTAATCCCCCTGGCGGCGCTGATCGTCTTCGCCTTCGCCGTCAATCTGCCCCTCGGCTACCTGCGCGAAACCAGTCGTAAATTCTCGTTGCGCTGGTTCATTTTAATCCACCTGTCAATCCCTTTCATCATCGCATTGCGCAGCATGTTCGGTTTCGGCTGGCCTTTGATTCCTGTCACCCTGGCCTGCGCGGTTGGCGGTCAGGTGGTTGGTGGCCGGCTGCGACGGAGGCGGCTGGGATGAGCAGCAACAAGCGCCCGCCGATGAGGCAGGCCCAAAAAGTCGGCAGCCTGTTAAAAGAGGTGCTCAGTGAACAGGGACTGGGGGATAAGCTCTCCCGTTACCAGGCCTGGCTGATCTGGGACCAACTGGTCGGCGAACAGATTGCCCAGCGCGCCAGGCCGTTGCGATTGCGCCAAGGCGTGCTTGAGGTCCAGGTCGATCATCCGGTCTGGATGCAGCAGTTACAGATGCTCAAGCCGAAGATTCTGGAGAAACTGCATCAGAAAATCCCCAACGCCGGGATTACCGATATCTACCTACGCAAAGGACACCCGGGGCGGGCTGCGAGCATGGTAAAAAAAAAGGAAGATTCCGGACCACCCGCCTGGCAGGCGATTGAACTTTCATCCGAAGAACAGCAGAAGATCGAAGACAAACTGCAAGATGTGACTGATCCGGAACTGAAAGCGGAAATGCGCCGTGTTTTCACTTTGCAGAAGCAACTCGACAAAGATCGCAGTCGTTAGATATCTCCCTCACCGTACATCCGTAACACTTCCTGAGTGTAATCCCGACCGGCACCATTATAGACAATCAGCGGCGGCATAACCGCCAGCCCTGGCCGCCCCCCCTTTCGCCCTTCCACCAGTACCATTTTGGCAGGCTCCGTCTGGCGAGGATGGATCATCCGCAAACGCTTCGGCTCAATGCCATTCCGGCTCAGCAGGCTGAGCAGTTCAGGCAACCGCTCGGCCAGATAGATCAGGGCAAAGCGACCACCATTCTGCAGCAGCCAGCCGGCTGCAGCGACAAAATCGCCGAGCTCACCGGCCAGCTCATGCCGCGCCGCCGCCCGTTCATCGTTCGGGGCGATCCGGCCATTTTCCGGTTTTCGGTAGGGAGGATTGCTGATGACCAGCTGGCAGTGCCCAGCAGGAAACAGTTGGCGAATCCGGCGCAGATCGCCGTCAACAATCCGAATCGTTTCGCCAAGGTCATTGAGGGCAACATTGCGCTTGGCGCGATCAACTTGAGTCGGCTGGATTTCCAGCCCGATAATTTCCCCGGCCTGGCTCGAATGCGCTAACAGCAAAGGGATAATCCCGGAACCGGTTCCCAGATCTACGACACGCTCCCCGGGACGCAGATCGGCAAAATCGGCCAGCAGTACCGGGTCAAGAGAAAAACGGTAGCCCTGCCTGGCCTGAATGATCCGCAGATCACCAATCCTCAGGCTGTCGATGGTTTCATTTGCTTGCGGCATAAGTCACTGACCACCTGCATAGCAGGTGGCCTGAGGAAAGCCCCTAAAAGGGGCTAACGTTAGTAATTCAGGTCTTGTTGCTGATCCAACTGATTCTGGTGCCGAACGTACTCTCGGATCATCTTCTCATCCAAACCGACTGTACTTACGCAATAACCGCGAGACCAGAAGTGTTTGCCCGTAAAGCCTCGCTTTACACCTTGGAACTGCCGGTGGATCTGAATAGCCGACTTCCCTTTCAGATACCCGATCACCATGGAGATACTAAACTTTGGTGGAACACTCAAGACCATGTGGATATGATCGTTCGTTGCGTTTCCTTCCACCAACTCAACACCTTTTTGACGACATAACTGACGGATAATCTGACCGATTTCCCGACGTATGCCTCCAAAAAGAACTTTGCGCCGATACTTTGGAACAATGACTACGTGATACTTACATTCCCATTTCACATGGGCTAAACTTTGCCACTCGCGCATGACATTTCCTCCTGGGGGATTCCCTCTGGGGCTTTCCTCTGGAGGAAATGTCATATAAGTCGCTGGAACGGCATAGCCTTTTTTAGTCACACCGGCAAAGCCGGTGGTTTACTGAACTACACAATTAAAAAACCAGTCAGGCAGCTGCGCCACTGGCCGGATCGGAACACCCTGGCGACACAAGCGCTTAGAAGGTCCTTCGCACTAACACTTCCCATTTGTGCTCGGTGCGCTTGGGTTCGACATCACCACTACTGCGGTCGCCATAAGAATAATCCAAGCGCATCTGAAACTTAGCAAAATCGATCCCGCCACTCAGAAAAACCAGCATGGTATCACTGTCGTCGGCGGTATTCAGTTCATAACGCCATCTCGCTTCCAGCAGGGTTTGCCGGGTGGGATAATAATCGGTAAACAGGGTAAAAGTATATGTCGAGATCTCATCACCAGAAATCGGTTCGTACCTCTCATACTCAAATTCTTCGCCAAAACCAGCTATTTTGCGCAGCACACCGCGATCCTGCCAGAGAATATATTCGTAGATTTGTTGGATATCATAGCGTTGGTCCTGACCGCCAGAATCGAATTCGCGCCATTCCAGCTCGACCCTTAAATCATTCTGGTGGATACGGCTCGGATCATAGGTCAGCCGACCGATGCTTTCAAAACTTCTTTCAGCAGGCCCGGCAAGGGTTGAAGAAATTCCATTCCCACCCAGGGTCTGCCCAATGCTACTGAGCAGCTCATCACCAAGAATAAGCTCATTATCCCAGGAGACGTCAATGCTGCGACCGTAATAATTAAGATTATGGGTCACAATCAGTTGGCTGCCGGTTCCAACCGGAGAATTCAGATAATCATAGACCAGCTGCAAACGATTATTGAGCCGGCTGGCCGGCCGATGATCTGCGTACCAGGCTGATATTGAGCGAAAGACGCTACCATCGACACTACCATTGGGGGCGAGATTGCTCCTCGACACAGCCTCAGAATGCGCCCGAAGCCGGTCGGTAATGCCGGCGTTGTACTCGCCATTACCAAAAGTCAGGCGCTGGTTAAAACCGACCCGCAGCTCAGAAGTCAGGTCGGTCGCGATACGCCCCTGAAGTTGCTGCTCGAAATAAGAGACCGGCTCACCAGCCTGCGATTTTCCATCGTAAACGGCCAGATCGTAAGAACCGAACAGGTCATACTGAGCATGGTAGCGAGGATTTGAATAGGCTTCAACCCCCACTCGCAAGGCCTGCCCCTTGCCACGGTCCCCTTCCTTAAGTTCTGCCTCCAAGGTCGGGGCGATATTGTAACGCTGCTGGCGAAGCATCTCCAAGCGACCGGCGGCAAAATAATCGTAATAGTTGCGCTTCTGATCACTGAAATAGATGTCCTCATTTTCGAGCTCCGACTCAAATCGAAACCGCCAAGAGGTATCTCTGCTGAACTCGCCATTGGCGTACAGGGGAGTGGAAAAGTATTTTCGCAATGTCTGGTCATCGCGGATTCGGCTGTAGCTGGTGTAACTCCCCCCGCGCCAGCGGTTACGATAGGCATCGGCAAAAAAGTTCAGATCATAGCGTTTTTCGTTTAGTTCATTAACGCCGGGGCTGGGCGTTGTTTGGGAATAGGACAGATCGGTGGAAATCTGAATCCAGTTGGTCAGATCGACCCACTCGCGGCGATTCACATGATTGATGGTTCCAATCAGGTAGGTTTGTCGTTCATAGTCATTACTGGAATCAAGTTTGTCGTCATGGGTAAAAAAGCGGTAGTGAAACCAGTTTTTCGCTTTATTCAGCGAGACAAAGGCCAGATTCCGGTCGGTATAGTGCTGCTGGTTCGGCCCCTTAACATCCCGCACATCGGATTGCCGGAAATCTATCAATAATCTTGGCAACTCCTTGAAAACATCCCGGTACTTTCCACGGTACTGACCGTTATTCACACCAGCCATAAGCGTCAGTCCGCTCAAGATGTGCGAGCCGTTATTTACTGAAGTTATGATGCCCTTTTGTGGATCGAACTCCTGATCGTCGAACAGCTCGCCAAGCTCTTGATAAACGAGACGGGTGCTATTTAAATCTTGGGAATAGGCGTGCAGACGAAATGGCAGGCCCCCCGGAGCAATTAAAACGTCTCCCCGGAAAAGAATTTTATCGAGAGGGTTGTCGATCTTGACGTCCTGACCGTTTACTTCACTGTCGACCCTGTTCCACTGGTAGCCAAGCGCGACATCGTATTCACCTGCTCGTCCAGCATTGAGCAGGCCCTGCTTTTCCCACAATAGAGAGTAACGCTGAGTGAAGTGAGAGGCGTCAAGGACTTTTTTACCATTCTCCCTGGCGGAATGACTGGCATAACGCATTTCTGCCGAACCACTCAGCTTGCCGGGCAAAGCGTATCCTTGAGACATCAGCCCCATTGACACTGCCAGCAGCAATATTGTGATTCGTAATAGTGGCATTGCGTAGCTATCCTCTATGCAACAACAGCGTGACTGTTACACACCTTTAAACAGTGATTGGCATTTACTCGGCACAGATGCAGTGCGCAGAAAAAACTGCGCCTTACGGGGGTTTTGCGATGGCTTTTGGGGTAGGTAGATTGACAACCCGGAACCAGTGAAGGGTGCACTGGTTCCGAGCAGTGGTTTGCTTATTTTATGTGGCAGGTGGTACAGAGCGCTGAACTGGCGTTGCTCATTCTCAGGAACGGAGGGTTGCTATTGTCATGCACGTCGTGGCAGGAAGAGCACCACATGTCATCGCCCCCACCGTAACTGAGAGCACCGGACATTCCGCCGACCGCCTCGACCGTCGGCTTGTCATGGATCTCCGCATCGGGGCCGGTACCAGCGTCGCCACCGGCAACAGCAGTGAAGTCAAAACCGATCGGATGGTCGTTGTTCATATTGGTAGTCAGATTAGCCGGTCCAGAGCCCCAACTATAGCCGGACAGATCGGTGGGACCATTGTTGTTCGGCTCGTTCTTCAGCGTTTCAGCGACCGTACCATCATGGCAGGAAAGGCACAGCGGCGCATCAGTCTGGTTAATACTCGCCTGGGTCATGGTCGCGTCGATAGCAACCCCCTGATAGAGGGTTGCGGCAACCGTCGTGGTTGAACGGTTCCAGAGCGGTGCCAGCGTTACAGTTATATCAGCACCGTGCGGGGTGTGGCAGTAGACACAGATTTCATCGTTGGTGCCAGCGTTGTCACCGCTCAGGTCGTGAGCGGTTGTGGCAATAGCGGCCATCGCCGGGGCAGCTGCCAGCAGTAGCATGGTGACGAGAAAAAGCAGTTTCTTCATTTTGTTACCTCCGTTAGATTTCGATTACCCACCCATTTGATAATCGTTTTTTTTGACAAGTTAGCGTTACTACCTTAAAGCCAGCAAATTATAAAGCAACTAATGTGCCAGGGCCAATATGACAAGGCAGACCACAAAAGTCAACGCTAATTATGGCTCTATAATTTAAATGCCGGCTATTTCACCGAGGTCGGCCCGTAAAAAGGCGACACAAACAGACAAATTTCTACCCTTAGCGAAGCTCGGTTTGCTGGAGAAACTCCTGCAGCTTTCGCTTGTCTTCTTCGGTGATCGGGTTTTTCTGGAGGACTTGTTCGGAAAGGTACTGATAAGTAGAAAACCGCCGATTCAACTGGTCGGCGACATAGATCATGTCGTTCTGGTCAACATAAATACCTTTTGGCAAAGAAAACCCGAGAGGGTGCTCAGTCCGGCCCTCACCACCTGTCGAAAGTAACAGCCGCCCGTCCGGACGGTAGGAAAGCAGTAACCCTTTGCGGGTATCGGTGACATGCAGGTTCCCTTCACTGTCAAACGCCAAGCCTTTGGGGTTTTCAAACTGGTAAACCTGATCACCTCGCTCACCGAAGGTCCGCTGAAACTGGCCCTGACTATTAAAAACCTGGATCCTGGCATTGAGCATATCGGCAACGAAAATATCGCCATTTTTATCAACTGCGATCCCCTGGGGCACATAAAACTGCCCCTCCGCCCTGCCCTGCTCGCCGATCGAAAAAAGATAGGTGCCATTAAAATCGAAGGCCACAACCTGATGCAATGCGGTATCACTCACATAAATCCGCTGCCGCTGTTCATCCAGGCCAAGGTAACTTGGCCGCGACAGCTGATCAGGACTATCGATGACTTTAGAGATGATCCCAGCAGGCGAAGAGATCCAGACCTTGCCATCATTCGCATCCGAAATATAGAGGGTTCCCTGAGAATCGACGGCGATACCGGTCGGCGCGGTAATTTGCTGATTACGAAAGAGCGAACTGACCCCACGACGATTAAAATCGAAGACGAAAACCTTCCGATGGTGCAGGTCGGTGAGGTAAACCAATCCCCGCCCATTGGACGCTATATCGAAGGGACTCTTAAAGATAAAAAATTCGGGCCCCCTCTCCAAGACTTTCAGCGATCGTTCTCCTGACGTCGAAGGGAAATTCTCATCATTGTAATAAACCCCCATCCATTCAAGTTTGGGCTCTTCCGGCGGCGCCGGCCAGAGGATCCGTGGCAGCTGCGGTTTAGATGCACAGGCACTCAGTAGACTGAATAGGACCAAAAGCATGGCCCAACGCAAGATCGATTTCATCTGGTTCTCCTTCATCGGTTTTCAATTATTTTTTGTGACAGATCTGACAAAGCTGCATCCGCGTGGTGACACCCCGCTGGAAAAAGAATTTAGAATCGCCACCGTGGGGGTTATGGCAGCCGGTGCAGGACAGTTCGCGCGGCCGGCTCGGATCATCGACACCGCTTAAGGGGTGATCTTTGCCACCAATGCCACGGATGACGTGACCACCATCATTCATTCCCTCGTGACAACCAAGGCAGAGATCGTTAACCGCCGCCACCAGCTGTCCCTGATGCGCCGAAGCATGGGAATCATGACAGACATTGCATAATCCTACGGCAACCGGACCATGGACATACTTGCTCTGCAAATAGGTATCGACAATATCCTGATGACATTCGGTACAAAGATCGGCATGGATCTTCCG
>CAMYNC010000116.1 GCA_947259685.1 uncultured Desulfuromonadales bacterium
TCATCGGTTTGCATCACCATTTTGCGCTGACTAAATGCCTGTTTCTGTGCCGTCTGTTGTGCCATGCCGATGGCTTTTTCGAACAGTCGTTGGTTCTCCGGATGGTCTGGGGAGAGGTTGCTGCTCATCAGTTTAACCAGAGGTTTAGCACCGTAACGGTGCAAAATTTCATCTTCCAGGCTGCTGTAGATACGCACGCTGCCCGGCTGCCCCTGGCGGGCGCAGCGGCCGATCAACTGGCGGTCGATACGGCGCGATTCATGGCGTTCGCTGACGATGACGTGTAGCCCGCCGAGTTTTGTCATCCCTTTTCCAAGTTTGATGTCGGCACCACGGCCGGCCATGTTGGTGGCGATGGTGACGCGACCGAGCTGTCCGGCTGTGGCAATAATCTCTGCCTCTTCGCTGTGCTTGATGGCGTTGAGCAGTTGGAAGGGAATGCCCCTTTCGCGTAACGTCTCTGCCAACTGCTCACTGGCGTCGATGCTCCTGGTGCCGATCAGGACCGGTTGGCCGAGGTTGTGGCAGGTGGCGACCTCATCGCAGATCGCCTGCCATTTATTTTGGATGTCGGGGTAATAACGGCTCGGCAGATGTTTGCGGATGCAGGGCCGGTTGGTGTCTACGCTCAAGACTGGCAGGTTGTAAATGTGCCAGAGCTCCTCGGCGGCTTCCTGGGCGGTGCCGGTCATGCCGCCGAGCTTGCGGAAAAAGCGGAAGAACCGTTGAAAACTCAGCCGGGCCAGGGTTTCACTTGGATCGGAAAGCGGCAGACCTTCCTGGGCTTCCACCGACTGATGCAGCCCCTGGCGCCAGGTGCGTTGATGCATCATCCGGCCGGTGAACTCATCGACAATCACCACCTTGTCATCTTCGATCACATAGTGCTTGTCCTTAGCGTAGAGCTCTTTGGCTGTCAGCGCCGTTAAGATCAGTTCCTTGCGGCGGCTGGCACTTTTCCAAAGTCCATCCAGGGAGTCGGTTAAATCCGCGATTTTCTTTTCCCCGGCAGGCAGCAACACTATTTCCCGATAGCGCCTGTTGATCCGATAATCCTGGGCAAGAACGAGCTTGCTGGCAATATCGTTGGCAGTCGAAAAGGCTTCGGTCAACGGTTTGTTCTGTTGCGCCTGTGAGATGATCAGCGGGGTCACCGCTTCGTCGATCAGCACGCTGTCGGCTTCATCGACAATGGCTGCGTGGATGCCGCGCATTACGACTCCCTGCAGTTCCGGATCAGCGTTACGCAGCTTTTTCTTCAGCAATCTACGCGAGGATTGTGAATCTGCCCCAAGCTGGAGTTTATCGCGCAAATAATCGGCCAGTAATTCTTTGCTGGTGGTGTAAACAACCCCCTGCAGGTAATTCTCTTTGCGTTCGGGTGGTGACATCTGTCCACCGACCCAGCCTGTGGTCAGATGACAGAAGCGATAGAGTGGTGCCATCTCTTCGGCATCGCGTGACGCCAGGTAATCGTTTGCAGTGATCACATGGCAGGGTTTGCCGGTCCAGGCGAACAGAATTGCCGGTAGACAGGCGGTCAGAGTTTTCCCTTCTCCGGTGGCCATTTCCGCCAGGTAGCCGTGGTAGATCATAATCGCCCCAAGGATCTGGACCGGGAAGGGGCGCATGCCGAGGGAGCGGGCGGAGGCTTCGACGATCAGGGCCAGAGCGGCAGGCAGGGTTTCTTCGTAGCCGGTTTTCTGACGGCGGAAAATGAGCTGAATATCCTTCAGGTGCTTTCTTAGATCCTTATCTTTAAGCTCCTGATAATTAGATGAGAAATCGTGAATTGATTGAGCGAGTTCGAACCATTGCTGGCGAATCGAATTGCGGCGCTTGGTGCGCCCCAGCAAACTGTGAGCAAACCGGTCCAGTCCTTTATGCAGCTTGGCGGGACGTTGGGTTTTGCCCGTCTGATAATCACTGGCCGGCAGAATCATGTCTGATAGCGCTTCTGCATGAACTGCCGTGCTTTTCGTAGTAATTGCTGAAGCAGAGGTTCGGATTGCAGCCTGAACCTGATTTGCCCGGAATGGCCGTGATTGAGGACCGCCGGTGCTGTTGGGAGCAGATCAGCGTAGATGCGGAAGAAGGGTTCCAGGGTCTGCAGGCCATGCTCATCCTTGCCAGAGATCGGGATGTCACCACCGGCGCTCCAGCCGAGCGCTGCCGAAGGCAGCTGCTCCTGCTGAAAAGGAATCATCGTAAAGTCGCTAACCGGCAGATCGGTCCCTCCCTGTCCGGTCAGGCGCACCGCGACCTCTCCCGTCGCATTGCCATTAAACAGGTTGGCCGCCTCTTCCTGTGACACCACCGCGGTAAACCTGAACCTTTCCGGCGAGATGATTTTGCCGAGCTCCTTCCCGCGGGATAACCAGAGGCCATGCAGCTCATGGCTGCTCGGTGAGACCCAGATTCCGCTCTGCTCTGCGGTCACCAGTAAATCTTCTTGCTGCTGTTTGAGCTTGCCCAGCTTGCTGTCGAGGGTGCTCAGCCTTTTCTGCAGCATTTTTCGGGTACCGTCACCCTGCAGTGTCACACTCTGCTGCAACAGGGCCAAAACTTCTTCTTTTTGCGCCAAAACTGACCGGGTTTCAATCTCCTGCTCCGGGTTGACCAGCTGAATGAGGGGGGCTCCTGGCTGCACCCGGGTGCCGTTTGCTGCCAAAATCTTAACCACCTGGCCGGGGGTACGGTTAGTAACGCGCAGATCGGTTGTCGATTCAATAATCCCCGGCGCGCGAAACCGGTGCGGCAGGGGAGCAGTACTCAAAAAAACCATCACCAGCGCGAGAAACAGCAAGCTGACCGCAATCGCACGCGGCCGGTTGCGGTTTAATTTGGGGCTGGAAGAGAGAAAGAAAAGAAAGCGGAAGGTCGGTAAAATCACCCAGCTAAACAGACAGAACCCGGCCATCAACAGGCCAGCAAGGAGGAATCTATCGGCAATAAAGAAGATGATTCCAGCGTAGACCAGTACCCGATAGATGCCGCTGAATATTCCATAGAAAGCCAGCCAGAAGGCTCCGTAGCGGCTGTAGGCACTGCTGGTGGCCTGTTGGTCACCAAACAGGTAGTAACTGCCCAGGTACTTCAGTTGGGCCTGCGCCCGCGGTTGCAGATTGGGGATGTCGAGCAGATCCGAAAGAATGTAGTAACCGTCGTAACGCAGCAGTGGATTGATATTAAACGCCAGGGTTGAGACCGAGGCGACAACCATCATATTAAAAGCCAGGTTGTGCAAGGTTCCAGGAGCCGTATTGGCCCAGATGAGCGCCGCGCAGGAGGCGGCGAAAAATTCATAGATCATCCCCGCGGAGGCGACCAGAATGCGTTGCCAGCGACTGCGGAACGACCAGCTGGAGGTGGCGTCCATGTAGGGCAGGGGGGCAAAGAGAATCAACATGACCCCGATGGTATGAACCTCGCCACCAAATCGTTTGCAGACCAGGGTGTGACCGAACTCATGCAGCGTCTTGACCACTACCAGGCCAAGGTAAAGCAGAATTAAATTGTCAAAGGCGAGCAGCTCTTTGGTTTCACTAAGCACCAGGTCAAACTGTTCAATCACCGCTTTCCCGGCCAGGACCACCAGCAGCAGCCAGAGATAAAAAGCCGGGCGGCTGGTGAGCAGTTTCACCAGTGGCTGACAGTGGCGCAGCATAATTTCAGGGTCGAACAGCGGGATGCGTAAAAACATCAGGCTGAGCCACTTGGATTTCGTTTCCCGCTGCTTGCGCTGGTGGTAGCGCTCAAACAGTTTACTGCTGTCGGCCGGCAAATCACAGAACAGCAGGTTGGCGTGATAGAGCTGTGAGATCAGCTGGATAACATCGTCCTGCCCGGGAGCATCGGTCGGGTTGCGCTGCAGGCACTCCTCCCAGACTTCGCCGATGCTGCGATCGGTTCGCAAGCGGATGATAAATTCATGCGCTTGCGGGCGCAGGCGGAAAAATTGGTTGTTGAAAGGGTCCTGCAGGATGTACCAGGTTTTACCCCGGACCAATTGCTTGCGCACCACCACGGCCGGGCGCAGACAAACCCGCAGGTCTGCGACCCGATGCCATGATTCACTGAATGTTCGTCCGTCTTGAGCCATAAATTTTTATTTCAATTCACTTGCTGAGTTTGCCCTACCACCAGATCAACATTTGGAAAAAGTCGATGGTTCTATGGGTCAGAATCCAGATGATTGAGCGTTGGCCGATATCGATTTTTGCGATGCCGCTCATCCCGGGTCGCCACCAGCTGGCTGATTTTTGGGTCACTTTAGCGCGTGCCAGAAAGTTGTTGCCGGCCTCATTCGCCACCGCCTCCGGATCGATCTGTTGAATAATGACCGGGTACTTCAGTTCCGGTTGGCTGACAAAAGCAATTTCTCCGAACTGTTCGGTCGCCAGCTCATGAATATCTTTTTCATCGATTTTCAACTCAACAAACAGTTTCTCGTGGCGGGCAACCTTGAAGAGGATGTCCCCTTTACTAACGGGTGCACCGCGTAACTCTTCCAGGTCGCCCTCGACGATGATCCCTGCTATCGCCGAACGAAGTTGCGCCTGTTCAAGCTGGTAACGGATCAGGTCCAGCTGGGCCTTGGCCTGATCGGCTTGGGCCTGGGCGATTTTCATGTCGATTAACGAGCCGAATGCGCGGGCTTTCTCCGCCTCGCGCAGATAGCGGATCTGGTTTGCCAGGGCGGCCGATTCTTCCAGTTGCAGGTCGCGAGTATCCAGGGAGAGCAGTGGCTGATCCCGCTGGACCTGCTGGCCGATTTTTACATGCACCTCTTCGATGTAGCCTTCAAAAGGGGTCGACACCTGCTGGACATCTTCGCTGCGCAGGATAAAGGGGGCTTCAACCCGGTAGGGCAATTGGATAACGATGGTCAGCAGGATCAGCAGGCTGGCCAGCAAGGCGCTGATTTTTAGCAGTGTATGCTCGGCCCCCAACAGGCCAGAGGCCTTTTTGCGCAAACTGTCAGCTAATTTTGAGCCCAGCCAGCGGTCGTCATTTTTTAGCGCGAACAGCCGCGATGGAATCTGGTCGCAGAGTATCCGCAGGCTGCGGATTTCATCCTCGTTGAAGGGGTGTTCATCCCGCTCACAGGTCAGGATGCCGATCGGGCTGTCGTTTAAGCGAAGCGGGAGTGAAAGCAGCTGCTTGACCTGCTGTTTCTCGGCGTAGTCCTGATGATCGTGGGTCACGGCATTGCTGCCGCCTGGTTTCGGCACCAGAACCTCTTCATCCTGATCGAAAGCCTCTTCCATCGCCGTTTCGAGACTGGTGACAATATCCATCTTGCGCTCAAAGCGTTCCATGTGGCTGATGGCCTGCAGCCTTATATAGCCTGATTCCTGCCAGCCGAGGCTTATCCTGGCACATTTGTAACGGGCCACAACTTCGTTGACCAGGGTCATGGTTGCCGCTATGAAACGCTCTTCAGCATTCAGCAATAAGAGCAGATCGAGCACATCAGCAAAGCTGGCCAGATCTTTTTCGCCCTGCAGGGCAGCGCGGTGACGCTGATAGATCGCAGGGGTATCAACCAGCAACTGCAGACGGTGGAAGATTTCATCAACAGAGACAGAATCGGAGCCATTGCAGAAGAATACCGCAACACTCGGCTGCTCCAAGCCATCCATCCGGATTCCCAGAACGGTCAATTCTGTCCCGCCGATCTGATCTCGAACCTGTCCATCCTGCAGGCATTTCTCCGCCAGGTCGTTAAGACTGCTGTTGATGTCGTCTGAAAAGCTAAAGCGGCGCTGATCTGTTGACCATTGAAACAGCTGGGTCCAGTTGGTGGTTTTTTTAACGAAAAGTGCACAACGATTCGCCAGCGCCTGGCGACTGGCAAAGGCCAGGAATTCCGGCCAGAATTTCGCCGGATGCTCGCTGAATTCGTGGAGTTCTTTTATCGAGGAAATGGTCGACATGGGTTTTTCCCGTTGATGCCTGATAGAGAAGTCAATTAAGTAATTCTTAATATTATAGGTAGAGTTTTTGAAAATCTCAATAAAAGAATTCAAATGACTTTAAATACTTTGGAATCATTGATGAATCGCCAGGTCAGCACGAAAACCTTAATAGATCGATAATACACATTTAGATTGAAAAAATATAATAAAATTGAGATAATATTGGAATCGCCTAAGCTGGGCTCCCAATGGAAGTCGTATCAATGGCTTATCTATTGTTCTTGGATGTGGGGAATTATTGCCGATGAGCAAGAAAGCTAAATCAGCATTTGATCTGGAAAGTCTCGAACCGCGTTTGCTGTTCAGTGCTGAAAGTCTCCTGGCACCGATCGACGCTGGGGCTGTGGTCGCAGATACCGGGCCGGTTTTGCAGGTGGCTCTGGCTAAGGGAAACGATCTCCGAGAGCAGAGCGAATTTCAGCCTGCTGCGGCTCGGGAATTGATCTTTGTTGATGGTGGGGTGGAAGATGTCCAGCAGCTGATCAACGATCTTAAATCTCCGGAAGATGATAACCAGCAGTACGCCTTCATTGTTCTCGATTCCGCCCGCGACGGGATCACTCAAATCAGTGAAACTTTAGAGCAGTATCAGGGTGTCATGGCCGTTCACCTGATTTCCCACGGGAACGATGGCGAACTACAACTCGGGAATACCCTCCTCACGGCGGACAATCTGGATCAGTACGCAACGCAGATTCAGGGTTGGCAGCAGTCACTGACCGCTCAAGCCGATTTTCTTTTCTACAGTTGCAACCTTGCCCAAGGGGAAAATGGTAAAGAATTCCTGGCAAATCTCAGTCGGTTGACTGCTGCAGATATTGCCGCCAGCGATGATTTGACTGGCCCCTTAGCTCTCGGCGGCGATTGGGATCTTGAATATACCCTGGGGCAGGTTGATACCTCTAATGCCTTCAATGAACCAGTGCAGAAAACCTGGTCAGGCCTTCTCGTCGTCGAATCCTATCAGCAGGGTGATGTCAACGGCTACTCCGGTACCGAAGATACTTTTATTGACCGGACCATTCCTGGTACAGCGCAAAACTCCGACGATCTGACCGTTCATATGGGGGATCGTGAGGCGCTGATTAAGTTTGGGAATATTTTCGGCAGCGGCCCCAACCAAATCCCACTCGGTGCGAAGATCAATTCAGCGACTTTGACCCTGTCGGTTTCTGGACTTGAGGCGAATTCGACTCTTAGCATCCACCAGTTACTGACCAATTGGAATGAAAGCAGCACCTGGAACTCTTTGGTAAACGGAGTGCAGCTGGGAACAGAAGCGATAGCCAGTGCCGATGATAGCGTCTCCGGCAGTCTGGCTAAGGTTGATGTTGATGTAACCGCTTCGGTTACCGCCTGGGCCGCCGGGGCCAGCAACGAAGGCTGGGTGATCAAGTCCGATTACGCCAACGACTGGAAGGGGATATCCAGCGAAAAGTCGACCTTTGTCGATCGTCCGCTGTTGACCATCGATTATACCCCGGTCAGTGGGCTATGGCTTTCGACGGATGGAGATTTACTTGTCCCCAGCGGGGCCCCAGGCTTGAGTTCATGGGAAGACGGACATGTTCTGGCCTTCGACCCAACCTCCTTCGGCGCTGGTTCGACCAGTGGCAGTTTCAGCACACGGTTTTTTATTGAAAACTTCGGCGACGATGCAAACCTCACCGGCCTGCACTATGTGACCACAAATCTAAGCGTCGGTGGTCCCAATGCCATCGGTTTGCAACCGGGCAACCTGCTGTTTGCCATCGATAAAACCACCTGGCTCAGCAGCAATAACGCACTTTGGGCTTTAAAAGGCGATATTGTCTTATTCCGTCCAGATGTCGTTGGAGATTACAGCCAGGGCACTTTTACCGTTTTACTCTATACCCCCCTCGGAACTGATATCGAGGCATTGACCCTGATTGAAGCTCCCACAGCGGTCGGTGATGCAAATCTCAATGCCGGAGATTTTTTACTGGTCTCTAAAAACTCCACTGACATTCTGCTTTACGAAGTCAACGATGTTGGTGTTGCAACCAGCGGGACAACCTCACTGTTTCTTCAGGGAGCAGACATCGGAATTGATCAAAAGATTTACGGCATCGACCTGATCGAATCATCCACCACGTTGGCCGGCACCACTCTTCTATCCGGGGAAATGCTTGTCGCCCTGAAGTCTCCTGATACCCAGGTGGGGGACAATATAATCCCTGTGACTGAATATGACATCTTTTCTTTGAACATCACGAAGACCAATTACGTTTCTGCCAGTGCTAAAGCTGACGCAGCCATGTTCTTCCAGGGGGGGAATGTTGGTCTCAATGAACCCGAAGAGGCTTTGAACGGTTTGACTTTGGCTGAGCAGCCGCAAACAAGTGCTCCGCCAAGCCTTTCCGTGGCGAATGGTCCCGTCAATTACACTCCTTCCGATCCAGCGACAATTATTGATGCCAGCGCCACGGTCACTGACTTCGACTCGGTGAATTTTGAAGATGGGAAACTGACGGTTTATTTCGGGTCGGGTGGCTCAGCAAATGATCGCCTGGAGATCAATAATCAAGGCACAGGTGCGGGTCAGATTTCAATTTCGGGATCGAACGTTAAATATGAAGGCACGACCATCGGCTCAGTTAGCGGCGGCACAGACGGGTCGACTCCCCTGGTCATCACCTTTAACGTAATGGCCGATCAGGCAGCCGTTCAGGCACTGGTGCGTAACATTACCTATGAAAATGTTTCGGCTACGCCTGCGCCTGATTCTCGGATTGTGCGGTTCAGCATAAGTGATGGCGACGGCGGCGTCAGCAGTATTGAAACGGCAACGATCAACATCATCACGCCAAACACTGCGCCAACCGCAGCCAATAAGACGATTATTATCAACGAAGACCCGATAACCCCATATCCCTTTGTCGCTGCCGATTTTAATTACAGTGACGCGGACTCCGACCCATTTACTCAAATCCAGATCACCAGCCTCGAAACGGTCGGTACGCTGACCTTCAATAGCTCGGATGTGCCATTGAATTTAGTTGTCACCAAGGCTCAGATCGACGCCGGTCTGCTGCAATTTACCCCCTTGGCAAACGGCAGTGGAAGCGGCTACGACAGTTTTGACTTTAAGGTGCATGACGGCATTGAATATTCCTCATCTGCCTACACCATGACGATAGATGTTACTTCGGTCAATGATGCACCGCAGCTGGATAACACTGGCGAAATGACCCTGACCAACGTCATCGAAAACGACAGCAACCCGTCGGGAAACTCGGTTGCAACCATTATTTCCATCGCCGGTGGTGAGCGGATTTCCGATCCGGATACTGGAGCGCTGGAAGGCATCGCCGTGATCGGCGTGGATGACAGCAATGGACAATGGGAATACTCAATCGATAATGGCACGACCTGGCTGAGTTTTGTCATCGACAGCGGTGTTGCCAATGGAATAATCGATAATAGCGCCGCTGTTGTGCTTGACACGTCCGCATTAATCCGCTTCGTCCCCAATGCCAGTTATTCTGGGAATGCAGGTGATATTTCTTTCCGTGCCTGGGATCAGACCGATAGCCTGGCCTCCGGGACTGCAGGGGTGAATGTCGCCACCAATGGCAATGCCGCCCCTTACAGTGCTGCGACCGAAACAGCCTCCCTGGAAGTGGTCCCGGAAGCTGGACTGATCAACCTGCTACCTGCAGCGCAAAATGTTGATGAAGACACCACCCTGGTATTTTCAACTGCCGGAGGGAACTCCATCAGTGTTGATGATGGGCTTTCTGGAGATAATCTGCTGCGGACCAGTTTGTCGGTCAGCAATGGCAGCCTGACTCTCGCCAGTTTAAGTGGCCTGACGATCGAAAGCGGTGCTGACGGAAGTTCAGATATCACCATCATAGGGTTGGAAAGCGCCATCAATGCTGCACTGGATGGGCTGAATTATGATCCCATAGGTGGTTATGTCGGCGCAGACAGTCTGCAAGTCAGTACTGATTTGCTGGGTGCCGTTGAGGGCTATTACAGCT
Source organism: uncultured Desulfuromonadales bacterium (assembly GCA_947259685.1). The sequence continues at coordinate 9,989 of CAMYNC010000116.1, forward strand.
TTGATAACCTGGCCGATCCGGGCAATGACGATAGCGATGCCGGTGCTGCTGACGGTACGGTGGTTGGGGCAACGGCCGTGGTCGATACGGAACGAGGCAATGTCCTTTCCTTTGATGGTGATGACCACGTACAGATTGCCGGTAATTTTAGTGACCCGGCTAATGTTACCCTGGCAGCCTGGGTTAACCTGAATGGGGTGCAAACCAAAGATGAGCTGATCTCGCTTGGTGACAATGTCGCTATCCGCCTTAACGAAAGTGGTGCGGCTGGGGTGCAGGGATTCTTTTATAATGGCAGTACCTGGCAACATACTAACTCCGGAAGGTTCTTCGACAGCACCGGCTGGCATCATGTGGCTTACACCTTCGATGATGCCAGCAATACCCAGGTTCTTTATATCGACGGTGTGGCCGTGGGCACAACTAGTTACACCGCCTCCATTTCCTATACGCAGGGGACAGATACCTTCTTGGGGCGTAATGGAAATTCGGCCACAGCATTCCTGCATGGCAAACTGGACGATGCTCGAATTTATAGCCGGGCCTTATCTGCTGATGATATTGCCCTTCTTTATCAGGAACAGGTAAGCCAATCAGCAAGCTGTAGTTTGACCGTCGATCCGGTCAACGATGCACCGACCGTTAATGCGACTGCCTCCGATTCCGGTACCGAAGACACTGATGTGGTTTATACCCATGCTGAACTCTTGAATTTAATCGGTGCTGCCGATGTGGATGATCTGGATTCGGCGCTGAGTATCAGTATCAGTAATGTTAATGATGGTTCGGTCGCCCTGTCGGGTGGTTCGACTCCTCAGCATTTGTTTGCACGATTAGCCGCTGCTCCTTACCGGTCGCAAGTCGATTGGTCATCGGTTCTGATTTTCTGGGGAGATGAACGTGCGGTTCCCCCGGATCATTCTGAAAGCAACTTTCGTATGGCCAAGGAAAATTTATTGGATCGCGTTCCTATTCCAGCTGATCAGATATTTCGCATGGAAGGGGAACGCCCGGCGCAGGAGGCGGCTGTCCGATATGAAAAAGTGTTACAACGCGCTTTCTCTCTTAAGAATAAAGAAGGCGTCCCTCGTTTTGACTTAATCTTACTGGGCATGGGGTCTGATGGTCATACGGCTTCTTTGTTCCCGGAGACGTCAGTTATTAAAGAGACAGAGCAATGGGTAGCGGCACCGTGGGTGGAAAAATTTCACGCTCACCGTATCACGCTCGATGCCGGGATCGAACTCCCGGCCGGATGCCTGGACCGATCAGCTGTTTGCCCGTTTGAACTTCCGATCGGCCTGACCGCGGCTCTTACGCGACTCGCTGCGCACGCTCGGAATCTGCGGACCCTGAGTGACCGCCTGGTAGCCGAAGGGAAGAAGACCGGGGGATGCTCGCATGCGGCGCGGCCCATGCATGGGACCATCCGGGGCACATGACGACCGCTGCCATCGCCTTC
>CAMYNC010000117.1 GCA_947259685.1 uncultured Desulfuromonadales bacterium
GCTAATGCTGTTGGCAAGAGAGATATTTTCGATATTATATTTTCCAAGGGAAAATCCAACAGTCAAAGTATCGTTTTTAATGGAGGTTGTAACAAAGGGAAATATGCGTAAAAATATTAAAGGAAGGCAATAGTTTATAAGAATAAATGGCCATGGCGGCATCACGAATCGGATAGAATTGTACAAGGCTTGTTGCATGATCACCCATAAAACGGTCCCAATCAGGAAAGATGCAATCAGCGCGGGCAGCAACGGTAATCGGAGTCTTTCTATAAAATTTTTTGTGGCCATTAGATGTGTCCCTAATTATTTCAATACGCTCTGCCATATCAGAGTCATCAGATATTTATAGAAAAGGGGTCATCTCACCTAGACCTTTTTTACCCACACAACAAATTCCTTATTGTCATAACCTTATTTCGAAAATTTTTATCAATCACTAACTTTTTTTTGCACTCGTTTAATTGCACTGCTTGCATGACTGTACCCAGTAATCCATAAAAACTAAACGAGATCCATCAGACTGTCTTATAGCAATATAATGCCAAGATATAACAGACAATTAAGCTTAGGTCAAAGCGAGGTTTTACCCTTTTTTTCTTTCTTAACCTATTGGACATATAAAAATCACGGACATATAACATATTGAATATGAGGTATTGGTTTAGTCTTTTAATTAAAGGAAAAAAGGAAATATCTTATGAAGTTCAGAACAGTGTGTACCCCTTTTCTTGTGGTAGCCTCTTGCAACACTTCATCCTTTATAGACTCATCTGCTTGCTGGGGTGATGCCAAAGAATGTACTCATTAAGATAGAGACTTATAGCGTATCCAGGATAAAGGCTGGCTGGAATGCAATAAGAAAAAAGCAAAGGTCGTTCTGATTGATGTAACTGATCCTTCAAGTTACGCCGCAGGACACATACCAGGGGCACATCTATGGAATGTTGCCGAACATGTACAAGCCCTGGTTGAAAGACCTGCACCTGCGGTCAATATGGTTCTTGATGGAGCCTGGCACTTGGCAAATTTAACTACTGAAGAGTACACCTTCGCACCAAGCGACTATAGTGTTAAAGATCGAGGAGTCGTTCAGTTGGATGAGAGGATTTCCTTAAATGAACTTATTACCACTTAACAAAACAAGAAAAATGGCCAATAAATTAGTATTGATGTCGCCTGATTTTATGTCTTGGTAAACCTTGTGAATGGGATTAACTGAAAGATTCTATAATAGATTGAATTTCGTCTTCGTTTTCAATAACAATATCGAGCCAATCCGGCTTGGCACAGGCTTGTTTTGACGATGGAATTTTGTTAAAAGCAGCAAGGGTAGTGAGCTCTGGCAATGAAGGATTTTTCACCGTCATACGAACAGTATAGTATAAGGCCAAATTAGCAATATCCAGCAAACTCAACTTGTCATCCCAGGTCTGATCCCACTGACCGCATTGAGCAACCATCTCGATAATAGTTTGGTCAACAGACCATTTTTCAAGCACCTTCGTCCCTATGTTCTTACTGTACTCACGACACATCTTAAAATAAATAGTTTCATCTGGCTTTTCGGAAGATTTCAACATTGCTGACAGCACAGATAACGAACCTATTTCCGTCAACAACATAGCCATTTGCACATAATCTACTGGGTAAAATTTAAATTGCTGTGCAAAAAAGCTGGCAACGCTGGTCTTCACCACAACACGTTTCCAAGTTTGATTAAATATTTTTCTTGAAGCCGCATCTTTTATCTTTACAAGATGCCGCGAGCTATACAGCATCACAAGGCTGCTTGTTGCGGAAAAACCCATTAAACCAACAACATCCGCTAAAGTTTTAGGCGGAACGAGACGACGATACAGAGGACTGGCCGCCGTTTGCATAAAAAAAGCAGTTAGACCTGGATCTTTTGAAATAATTTTGGTGAGTGTTTTAGAGGTGGTATTATCATCATTAACTGCCTTACGTACTTTCATCATTACATCGGGCTGGCTAGGTAAGTGTAGGTCTTCATTCAGCACGCGATTCAATATTTCTTGATAAAATGCGTGCAGATCAGTCTCAGTCATAATGAATCCTTGGTTAATTTTCTATATCTGGTCACTGATAATCTCTCTTTTAATATTTTACCTACAATAGATGAATATTCAAATTAATTAATAAGAGCCAGGTATCGTGTGATTAATAGTGGTAGAAGGGGTGAGAATATCTTCTCGGACCAAACCAGCATACTCTTCTCCTTTTCACATGGAAGAACTGGTAATTAGGCCTGTATTGCTACACCACCAGCTCTTTAGAGCCAGAATTCCATTTGCCCATTATCACTGTGCCGAGTGATTTTGAAAACAGCAGAAAAGAGAAGCTAACTATTCCAACGAAAGCGAGTTTTAGATTTGCCTGCTGATTTCAGAATCAAGATTAAAAAACTTTTCTGGACCAAAAGGTCTACCTACCTGTACGGTTTTTTTCTTCAAGATTGAAATTTAAATCTGACTTTGCTGAAAGAAAAATTTTCCAATCAGTTATTTCAACAAGCAGGGATGATTTTTTTTTCAAGTGGAACATGCTTTACAACATCACAATGAAAGCCAACACTCGACCAAGGATATTCCCAAGGATGAGTGACCATTTTTGCTTTGACGTGTAAAACGTGGTCTGACCCGAAGACCCGAATGGCGCTAGTTTAAGGATTCGTGATCTTTACCCAAACCGACGTCATTGCACAGCTTGACAATATCTGCACAAGCCGATTACGGATGCTTTAATACATCGTTGCCTACACAGCAATTGCCACGGGTCCACTAGAAAATTTGATACATGCATTTGCAGAGGGCATTAGGACAATTTCAACTGTTATTTTCAGGACTTTTTCAATACAAAAAGCCTTAAACTAGCGCCATTCGGGACAGACCCCAATTATTTACCAGTGACTTGTACGGCGCATTATGCCCTTGTAGTTCTACACTGCCCTATTTTGGCACTAAAATCGACAATGCACCCTAGTAATATCAGCTATTTACGTAACGCGAAGTTCAGTATATTACTACTATATAAATGATTTAGCGTGGCCCGACCCAAATGGTGGTAAATGGTGGTAATGACCAGCGGTTTGATGCGCAAAGCAAAGAATTTTCTGGGACCAGGAGCGCCCTCTGTAAAACTCCACCCCAGAATCCTACTCTGTCGCTCGAGTTCAAAAATCAAGCTATGGGATTCAAATCTTCGCTATCCGTTTCGGCTTCCTCGGTATCTTCAGATCCATCCGGGTATGGCGGCGGTGTCTCGATCGGGCCAGGCGGCTGTGGATCGTTGAGGCTTTCGTTGCCCTGCAATATGACCAGATTGGTGGGTAGCGTGACGAATTCTGTCCCAATCACGGTGGTATCCAGATCACGCGGCTCTGCAATCATGTCCAGGACCTCCTTGTAAAGGGTGTGATTAGAATCAAGATTTGGTTCATGCTCGCCGGTCCAGATCGTTCCGTTCTCAAGGAAGTTGAGCAGAGCGATTTCATAGCCCGGTTTGGCTGGGACGATCACCCGTGCAGCGCCCGACTGAAGGAATTTTTCGTGCAAAACGTCGTTTGAGGTCCGACCCAACAATTCCGACCAGCGGCCATTGCCGGCCCAAGTGTAGTCGTAGAACTCATAGACCAAATTGTCCCACTCAAAGCAGTCCTCGAAGAAACGGATGTACTCACCTTCAATAAAGGCTTCGTCATGGTTGATGGTATGCGGGCTTTGCGGATCGATGGACCCAAACATCCCAAAGTCTTGCTCTGTCAACATGGACACGACAGACCGCTTTAGCTCCCGCGCTTCGGTCAGCCGGTTCATCAGCGGACTATCTTCAAACTTCGACTGCGTGGATTGTACATAGGCCAGCTGGCTATCAAAGGCGCGCTTTTCAGCAAGGTAGGCGGTGTGAAGCTCTTGCCAGATGGCAATTTGCCAGGCTTTTAAACCACTATCTGTTAGGGCGCACTCGGCGGAAAGCGAGACAGCGATGCCATAACGAACAGTAGCCGCCCAGGCCACGTCGATTGATCCCTCATGCTTCGTAGGTGAAAGTTCGGCGATCTCTTCTCTGTCACCGGTTCCGGGATAGTTTCGGATGGTCTTGACCGAACGATCACAGGCGACACGCACCCATTCCCGCGAGAGAGTGGGTGGACTTCCGTCTTGCCGCGCGGAAAACGCTACCGACATCTGCAGCTTTGTGAGGTGATAGCCGTCGGGAATGTTAATCGACACCTTACCAGCATCGCGGCCAATCTTCGCCTCTTCGTGGTCCGGATTGTTTTCCTTATTTGCGAAGTCATCTGCGTTATACTCTGTCTTATCGACCGCCTGAACCGTGAACGATGACGGGATTTTCATGTAGGCAGCCGGCGGCGGCGGCAGGTCGCGGACTTCGTACATATCCATGAATTGCTCGTAGTTGTCAGGCATGATGTGGTCCGGTCTAAGTGCGATTCCTTCGCTAAATTCAAAGGGTTTCGGAGGATCCAGTGCCACACCCGGCGGCGTGGTATCTGCGAGTGTATGGATCATGCTTGTTGCTGGTTCTGGCACGATGAATTCCAGCATCAACCGCCGCCCGTAGTTGACCGTGTTTAGCTCCGCCTTGCGATTGAGGTAGCGGTAGACGCCAACCACGTGTCCGGTGCCAAGGCGGTTATCAAACCCGTGCCGGTTTCGTTCGATCACCGTAATATTGCTGGTGAATCGGCGCGAACTTTTGACGTTTTTGGACACCTCGTTTACGGTTCTTTCGATGATCTCTTTGGCGTAGTTGGACGCACGGCTTTGCGCTTCAGATTGAGAGGCCGACGCTGAGGCGGAGGCCTGACCAGAGGCCGACACGGGCCCATAGCTTGCCGTGAACTGCGTCCCAACAGACGCCGACTGAGCAGAGCTTGACGCCTTGTTCATCGCCTCTTCGATTTCAAACTGTTCCGTCGTCTTCAGCTCATTCACGCTGGTTTCCGAGGTTTCGGTTTCCGAATAGTCCTCGGTTTCCTCTTTGGTGCGGATTTCATGAAGACGTGAGCGATGCTCTGACTGCATGACATTTTCGACATAGGCAATATCAGCCATGTCGTAGGTGTATGAGACTTCTTCGATCAAATGCAGCTCGCCCACGCTGACTTTTCGAGGCGTTCCGACGCCATGCGGAACGCCAGGAGCCCCCGCACTAAAGGACGAGATTTGCGAGGATGCAGGCACGCGGATCATCGAACCGTTGTAGGGCACAATTCGTTCGCGGCGAGCAGCCTCCGACACCATCGGTACGGACACTTTGCGCGCTATGTCGGCCCGGGCAGTGACAAGTTTGGTGTTCACCTTTGCTTCCTGTTCGACATTACGACGGGTCAATCCATTTACCCGCACCTGTGCATTGGCCAACTTATTCATCAGCTCAAGATCAGGCGCCTTTCTGCTTAACTCGATTACGATCTGTATGGCGCGGATGGATTGTTCTCCTGCCACCAGGATATCTTCCTTCTGGCTGTCGAGCAGCAGCATGGCCCCATAGGCATTGGCGGCATGGTTCTTGATCTCTGTCAGCCCTTCGGCATCCAGTTGAAACGCCTGCATAAACTTTCGGTACTTCGGCATCAGGACATCAAGTGATTTGACCCCGTGCTTCCCCGCTAATCTGCCAATCTTTGTAAGGCTGAAGTAAAGCCCTGACCGGTTTTTTAGCCTTTGAATATGCTCCATTGCCAACCCGGGCGCGTCATCGTGTCCCTTCTTAAACTTCTCTATCAGGAACTTCAGTTCCGGCGTTTCTATATCAAGGTCATGCGGAACGCGGTCGGGGTTTTTGATATCGGGCAAATGGGTGTCACCGTTCCCCGGCCGGTGTTCCTCAATGTCCGGTGTCTTGCGAATACGTGGTCTGGGCACGTTCCTCAGTTGGATGAACTTAAAAAGAGACTTTGCCATAAATTGTCCTCCTATATTCTTTCAATCATGTTTCGAGACCAGGTTTCTGATCGCATCAATCGCAGGGCTTTTTCTTCGGTCGGAAGCCGCCTTCCAACGTCCCGGATGACGACATCCGGATTTTCTCGGAGTGCTTCGAGGTAATGCGCTCCAGCTTTCCAGTCGCGCGGGATCGCAGCCAGTTTTTCGTAGTTTGGAACGTCGCCGCGCAGGACGTTGCGGCTACCGATTTCCTGTTCCAACGTCCAACGCAGCACACCATCTATCTTTGGCCTTGTCGACGTCTTCATTGACCCGGGCGGCGGCATAGGCGTGTCGTCCAAGTGACGGATCAGAAAGTCGATCGTGTCCATCGGAACGTTTGCCATATCTCGCATGAAGGTCGTGTCCTTCAAGCGTGTCACAAGGAATTTCACCCCTGAGAACTTTGCATAGGCGTCCTGTTGCGCATGGATACGTTGATGCGCGACCTGAAGCCTTGTGCCGCTTGCCTGCCCCAGCCGGGCGTTCAGCTCATTTCTAATCGTGGTTGCACGCTTCCATTCGTCGTTGGTGCTCATTTTGGTGAGCCAGTCGTCAAACTCATCTGCCGGAATGGATCGGCGGGTAATTTGAACAAGGGTTTCGTCGCGCACAAGACCGCGCATACAAAGTTCATAGAACACACGTTGCGGCATTTCCGCGTGATCGAACTGGGTCAGAGGCGGCATGTTATTTGGCCGGGCAACATTGGGCGACAGCCTATGCCGTCGCAGTTGATACTCCAGCAGCTCATCCGGGATTTCACCCAAGGGGTCGTAGTGGTTGTTGACCTTACCATACCAACCACCCTTCTTGAGGTCCCCCATCTTGACGTCAGCATCTGCTATGGTCTTGCTGACAGGGATGTTTGCACCGGCCATTGAGCGGGTCATTCTTTTGCGTTTGGGGTCGGCAGCCCGTCGTATTGCCTCAAAATACATCGCATTGCCAGAAAGCCGCCACCGGGCAAAATCATTTGATGCCCATACGGCGCGTTCGGTCTCTTCGATGGTGCGGGAATACCCCTTGCTGGTTTGCTGGATCGACACGTTACTGCGGTAGCCGGGAACCTCTAGCCCGATGATGCGCTGACCGCCGCCTGTCCCTGTTACCTTGATCTCTCGCCAGGCGGGCCAATTGGTTGGCATGCCCGGTTGGAACTTGCCCGGAATATCCGTCAGCACGCTACCCACATCGCCTTTGTTGAGCCAGGTCAGCGGACCCTCGCTGTTGCGCATCGCCAGCGCATTCAGCGCCTCTAGCGGAAACCGCTCATAGTCAAAGTCGATGCCCAATCCATTGGGGCCCTGAAGCTCAAGAATCTCGCCATAGGACGCCTTCGATAGCTTTTTTCCTGCAGCCAAATCGTCAAGGCTGAGCCTTGGACGGAAGAATTCAACATAGCGGATCAGCGCGTCTTCGAACTCTGCCAACACCTTATCTGTGTAATTTGTGGGCAGTTTCGGTGGATTGAAGAACTCAATTTGCGACAGCTTTCGTCCCATCGCCGTAGTCAATAGCTTGCGCACGTCGTGATCGGGCGACATATTGCGCAACCAGGCTTTACGCTGGCGGGCTACATCGGTAAGACCAATGGTGTCTTCGGCATTCTCCAGCTTGAAAAGTCGTTCCAGATAGGGATGCCGGAAACCATTGTCCCCGATCAGATTGTCAAAGATCGGCGGAGGCGTTACCCCGGTCTTTGTCGCTGCATCGTCGATCTTCAGAAGCATCCGGCGCAACGTTATCAGGTCGTCAGCGCCCATTTCACCGCCGTCTGAAATTCGTTTGGCAATCGTGCCAAGCTTGTCAATCTCGGCTTGTTCGATGGCTTCCAACTCATCGACAAATCGCGCGTATTTTGTTGTCTGATTCGAGGCCTTGAGAGATTTTTTCAAAGCGGCAAACGCACCGGCAGAGGTTGTCAGGGCGAATAGCCCGGTCATTATCCAATCAAGTGCGTTCGCTTTACGCCCGTCGCTGCTTTGACGGGTCGCGACCATACTGCCAATGTCCACAAGGTCAAAGGCGTCCCCGATAACCGGGACAAAGCCGGGGACGACCTCAACAAGCAGATCGGCGATTGGCTCTGGCACGCCATACATTTCTGAAATGAACACGGCAGAGGCAAAGCGCGTCTTGGCAAACCGATCAACCAGTTTGCTGCGCACCTCATAAAGCGGATGCCCAAAAGTACTTGCATCGTCACCCATGTCTAAGGTGCTAGGTGCAGGCAATTCAAAAACCACGTCTTCCGCTTCCAGTCGCTCAATCTTGACGAAGACGTTCGTGAAGAACCGTAGTTGGTCGTTTCTTTCAACAGCACTCAAGCTATGCTTTAGCTTGGCCCAATACTGCCAGAAAAGCTCTTCATAAAAGTCACCGGAAACCGTCGCGAGTTTTGCCAGATTGGTGATCCAATCAAGAAAATCCCCACTGTGGCTGTAGCCGTCAGACGGGCCTGAGTAATCCGTCATGACAACCTTGTGGCCCAGTTCATAGGTTTTCTTGGCATAGTCGTAGATGAAGGTCGACCAATCGGGCGGTGTTTCTACCAGTGAATTCTGGATCGGTTTGAAGGCTACGCTTTCGGTATCGCCCGTGACAATCCGCAGCCGCATCAGAGCCGCCCCCCTGACCCGCTCAATCCCGTACCAAAACCGTTCCTTATCGGAATGGGAAGTAACCCTAACCTCAACCTTGAAACCAAGGGCATCGCTGTCAGAGCCTGAAAAGACGTAGAAATCCGCCCCAGTATAAAGCTCCTGCATCACAATTTGCTGAACGATTGGACCCAAGCGCGTTAATTCTTCCGCCGTTGGATTAACCAGAATTTCGTACTCGGTCGGCCCTTCAACGAGTACCCATCGTGTCACCTGAAAGAACTTGTCAGGGGAAAACACCTCACCAGCGCCCGGAACTCGATCCACATCTTGTACGCGGACGATGTTCAAGACTGGAGGATACTCAAGCTGTGCATTATCCAGTGCAGATGTGGTGAGTTTCACGCCCGGAGCAGCGATGCACCAGATGGCCGCACGACGCGGATCGTAGGGCTGTGTACCGGACAGGACTTTAGCAGCGTTCATGGTCTGCTCAAACCCTTTATCCGCGTCCTCTGACCGAACCGGGTGCGTGACATCAAAAAAGAACCGCGAACCGCGTTCCTTTCGTTGATCCTCATCATAGGTAAGGTTCAGTTCATCCGTCGCTTGAACGACCGGGTACTCGCAGTACTTATCACGCCAAACCATGTATTCGGGAAAGATTGGGACGTTGGTATTCTTCCATGGGTGAAGCTGCTCTTCGCTAAGCTCGGCTGCGACCACCCCGGTTTTTTGGGAAGGATACAGAATTTCAAGGTAGCGTGTATCGGAGCTCGTGCGAATCCGCTCGATGACATGGGTCTTAAGAAGCAGTAGCCACCACATTGATCATCCTCCACCCGTGAGAATATCGAGGACGTTCTTCAAATTATAATTTTCGCCATAATATTAGCTGGAACTTTTAATCTGAAGAACATCCCCTATTCCTCTCCTTATATTTCCTTGTTCTCATCGTATAAGAGATCAGTAAGTAAATTTTAAACTCATGGGGACACATCTCCGAGCAATAAAATAGGACCAACTATTATAAAACTCATACAAAGGAGGTAGTCCCCATGAGAATTAAAGATTACGGTAGAAATCATCAAAAACGCAAGCAGTATGTTAGCCAGCCTGATCTCTTGTTAGTTGGTGTGGATGTCAGCAAAGCAAAGCACGATGCAAGTTTTGCTAAAACCAACCATACAATTTCTTTTAACAATAATCGAGAAGGATTTCAACACTTTGAGAAAATCATCCGAAAGAATGTAGCAAAAACAACAAGCCGAAAAGTTTTAATAGCAATGGATCCATCCCTCGGGCCTCTATTGGTACAGCTTGTATGACTGACTGAAAAAGTGCGGACATGGGCTCTGCCTGGTGAATTGTCACGCTGTGAAAAATAACCGGCAAACGATGCAAGGCGGTATAAGTAAAACGGATAAAAAAGATGCCAGTTCTATCCTTGACCTTCTTCAGCAAGGAAAGTTCTTCTTACCTGTTGAACGAGACCCTGAACTTGCTGCTGCATACAGACTTATGAGGCGCCATATGGGTGTTAAAAAGAGAGTCGGTCAGATACGTAATCAGTTACGTGGTGCCTTACACCTCTCTTTCCCAGAGTTAAGCAACGTCATAAAAGATATTACCCAGCCAACAGCCTTACGATTTCTGCAAAGTAATCCGACGCCTGAATTTATAATGATAAATGGTCGAAAACGATTTCTTGAAAAATTGAGACCGCGTAGAAAATGCGGTCAATGGCGGCCAGAGAAGCTCAATCTGATTTATGATCTTGCCCAAAAAAGTGTTGGCCTGAGAGACCCACATCGCAGCGATGCCTTTGAGATCAGGACACTGATATGGTTGACATTTTCAAGAGAGAATATGCCTTTCCTTATCTTTTTTGTATTTATAACCAAAATTACTTTATTTCTTTCATTGCATAACCAGAGACGGGATCATCATGTTTCGACGGTTGATCACTCTGATATACTCGGGTTGGTTACCGTATGACTTGGTTTCGTCGTGGAGCTGCCTCTGTCTAGTTACTGGAGTTTCAGCAAAATGCCAATTCCGATAGTGTCCTCGAGGGTTCCCCGTACCGTGATCGCGCCCCTGGCTATGCAATGAAAGTTATGTCATGATCTTTAATAATTAGTCCGTAAATGTTATTTGGCTTGGCTTTTTAGTTTATTCTACGCTGCCATAGGCAACTCTTGAGCTATAGCCCAGATAAATCCTGCCATCTCTCTGGCAACTGCGGTTTTAGCCACATTAGTTTTTTTACCTTTGCCTACTAGCGCACGGTAGCGTCCACACAACCTTACCTGAGCATTCCAAGAAATCTTTTTTATTTCCTCGGGTAACCCTTCCTGGCGGTGGCGAATGGCTCTGCTTTTCCTTGCCGGTAAACGGTAAGACTGAGCAGATTCAATTAAAGCACGGCGGACATGACTATTGCCTGATTTTGTTATTGCCCCGCGCTTCTCTTTACCTCCAGATGAATATTCTGAAGGAATAAGGCCAAGGTAGGACATTAATCGTTCAGGGTGTTTAAATCTTTTCAAATCAACGAGTTCGGATGCTATAATTGAAGCGGTTATTAAAGATATTCCACGCATTGCCTGAAGAATTTTATCACAGGAGTAAGGCGACACTGGGCAGACAAACTTTCGACTTGACCTGTTAGTCTTTTTACTCGGTCAATATTCAGTTCGACTGCATCAAAAGTGCAATAGGGGTCAAGTCTGCCTTTGGCTTTTATTCAACAATGTTTCAAAAGTGCAATAGGGTCAAGTCTGCCTTTGGCTTTTATTCAACAATGTTTCAAGCTCG
>CAMYNC010000118.1 GCA_947259685.1 uncultured Desulfuromonadales bacterium
AGACGATAGAAAGTTTTTCTGTGTTCAACGACATCGGGCGAGCATATTGGGATATTACCGGAACGATTAAACGTGACGGGACTAAAGTCGCCTGGGTCGAAGAGGGTGTTTTGTCAACGGGCGTTGGCCATGGGGTTGATTGGCTTGGCAAACCGCCATTTACGCATTCCACATCCGTCATGCGCTATTTCTGGGAAGCTCAAGAGACCATGTCTGTCGAGGTCGGCGACAGCATGTTTATTAAATTCTTTATTGAGCCGGAAAACGTCCCGGAAGAGATCCTGGTTCAGTGGCATGTTGAGAACTGGCAACATAGAGCTTTCTGGGGTAAGAACTTTCTCCCCATAGGTGAGTTCGGAACCAAGAGTCGGTTTTACGCAGGAAAAATGCCTGAAGCTGGGAAATGGATCAAATTGACGGTTCCGGCCGCTGAGGTTGGTCTTGAGAATACGAGCGTTAAAGGGTTTGCTATAACGTTATTGAATGGTCTTGGTTATGGTGATGGTATCGGGACAATATCAAATAACGGGCAGACAAAATACTGGTATAAACAAGAACTTCCACGAGGAACCCATGTTGAGGGGCTTGGTGAAGGCTGGAACCGGGGAGATCCTGAGGAGGTTGAAGCATTAAACTTACTTTTTCAGGGATATATTTCTGAGCTTGATGGTGACTTGGAGCGAGCTTTATCCATTTACAATGAACTGCTTAATAGTGTCAGCTTGACGCCGGTATTGATAGCGGGCTTGAAAAGGATCGCCCACCTCTCCTTTGAGAAAAAAGATTTTGAAAGCGCTCTTCTTGCCTATCAATGTCTTTCCGATTTGGCTCTAGAGTATCAGCCTATCTATGCAGCATTTCTTGTTAAAATGGGCGATAAACAGGGTGCTGCTGAAGTTTATGCGCAGTATATGGAGAGTTCGCCCCAGGATCTCGACACCATGTTGACGCTAGGTCGTCTTTATGTCGACATGAAGGTTCCTGAAGCGGCTGAGATGGCGTTTAATTATGTTTTGGAGCAGGATCCTTTTAATCGGACAGCGCAGAGCTTGCTAAAAGAACTGGAGGGAACATGTTAAACGGTAAATCGATCCTGATCACCGGTGGGACAGGCTCGTTCGGCCAAAAGTTTGTCGAAACACTGTTCAAGCGTTACCCCAAAGTGGAACGAGTGGCGATCTTCTCGCGTGACGAGCTCAAGCAGTTTGAGATGGCGCAGCGTTTTCCCAAAAGCAAATATGATCAGATACGCTATTTTCTTGGTGATGTGCGGGATAAGGATCGGATCAAGCGGGCTTTGGAAGGGATCGATATCGTCATCCATGCTGCCGCCCTTAAGCAGGTTCCTGCTGCAGAGTACAATCCTTTTGAAGTCATAAAGACCAATGTTCTTGGTGCCCAGAATGTTATCGAAGCCTGCTTCGACTTGGACGTGGAAAAGGTTGTTGCTTTAAGTACCGACAAAGCTGCTGCGCCGATCAATCTTTATGGAGCGACCAAGCTTTGCTCTGATAAACTTTTTGTGGCCGCCAACAATATGAAAGGGAAGCGGGATATAAAACTGTCGGTCGTGCGATACGGCAACGTGCTCGGCAGCCGTGGCAGTGTGATCCCATTTTTTCTGAAAATGAAAAAAGAGGGTCAGCCGATCCCGATTACCGATGAACGCATGACCCGCTTCAGTATCACCCTCGAAGAGGGGGTCGAATTGGTGATGAAAGCGGTCGATGTCATGTGGGGAGGGGAAATTTTCGTGCCGAAAATTCCCAGTGTGCGGATTGTCGATTTGGCTGAGGCGATTGCACCGGGAGCCGAGCCTGAAGTCATCGGTGTCCGACCCGGAGAGAAAACCGATGAAGAGATGATCACCGAAACCGATGGCCCCAACACCATAGAGTTTGCTGATTATTTTACCATTCTTCCGTCGATGAATTTTCTTGATACCGATGCCTTGATGAAAGCCTTTAACGGCCGCATGTGCGCAGCTGGATTCAAGTACAGCAGTGGAAACAATACAGACTGGCTGACAGTGGAACAGATTCGCAAACTAGTTGCCGATTTCGTCGCTGAATATGGCTGCTAAAACAGATCTGCCCTACGGCCGGCAACAGATCGATGAAGAGGATATTGCCGCTGTTGTGGAGGTGCTACGTTCCGACTGGCTGACCACCGGGCCGAAGGTACTCATATTTGAAAAGGCCATTGCGGATTTTGTCGGCTGTCGACATGCAGTTGCTGTTTCAAGCGGAACAGCAGCTTTGCATGCCGCCGCCACCGCTGCGAATATTGGCCCTGGAGATGAAGTTATTCTGCCACCGTTAACCTTTGTTGCAACTGCCAATGCGGTCCTCTACCTGGGGGGTACTCCAGTCTTCGCCGATATTGATCCAGCTACCTTGTTGATCGATCCGGCCGCCGTCGAGGCCAAAATCACTCCGCGTACCAAAGCTATTCTTGCCGTCGATTATGCCGGGCAGCCCTGCGATTACCAAGCGCTGCAGGAACTTGCCATGCGTCACAAACTGCAGCTACTGGCTGATGCCAGCCACTCTCTGGGAGCCTCGGATCAGGAGCAAGCCTGCGGCCGACTAGCAGATTTGACGACCTTCAGTTTTCATCCGGTCAAACCATTGACCTGTGGTGAGGGAGGGATGGTAGCTACCGATTCTGCGGAGCATGCTGAGAGATTACGCCGCTTCCGTAATCATGGCATCAACCTGGATTTTCGTCAGCGTCAGCAGCGGGGGAGCCATTACTACGATATGGTCGAGCTGGGCTACAATTATCGAATGACCGACTTGCAGGCGGCACTCGGCAACAGTCAGCTGAAAAAGTTGTCTGATTGGATTGTAAGACGTCAGCAGCTGGCTGCCTTTTATGATCAGGCGCTGGCAGCTATTTCAGGGATTCGGCCTCTCGCTCTGCGCCAGTCGGTTGGGCATGGTTATCATCTATATGTGGTAAGGGTTGCCAATGGTCAGCGGGACCGGTTGTTTGATTGGCTGCGGCAGCATCGGATCGGCGTTAATGTTCATTATCCACCGGTTCATTTGCATTCCTACTACCGGCAAACTCTCGGGAGCAAAGAGGGGCTGTGCCCGATTGCTGAAAGTGCCGCCCAGGAGATTCTTTCACTACCGCTTTTCCCAGGTCTTTCTGAGCAGGATATTCAGCGGGTCGTTGAGGCGATAGAATCTTTCTCTTGGTAGGCTATCTCACTGCCGGTGCTGTAGAGGTTTACCAGCAAAGTTTTTTTCGACAACAGCGGTTGAAGTTGTTGCTCGATTTCCTTGGCAAACGCCTTTGACGAAATGATGATGATATCTAAGTCGTCGGTTTTCAGTTGCTCCGGACTTCTGATCAGACTTTTCGCCTTTTCCTGCCCCCAGAACTTTGGATTGTTGTCGTATATCGCTGTCACGTCTTCAGGTCGCAACGCCGTCTGCTGAAATAACATGTCGGTATGTTCCCCTGCCCCAAAAAGTACCAACCGCAATTTTTGCGCTCTGCAGAGCTGTAGAAGCTCCTGGAACCTTAGGTCTCTTAACTGTTCAAGCTGTTGCTGAAGTTTCAACCGCTCATCCAGCAGTTTGTCTTGACCAGCCTGTAGTACTTGAGAACGTTGCTGCTCCTTGTGGATTTGTTCCTGAAACGTTTTCAGTTGTTCTTCTTGCTCATGAGAATTTTGTTCAAGGGCGGCTAATGTATTGTGTATTGAAAACTTAGCGTGAATTTGTTTGAAGTAGTTATAGCTGGAGTCTAATTCCTCTCGGGTGAATTCCTTTTGCGGGTTACGGATAATGATCTCGGATGTGGTTGTTTTTCTTGCTTGAATGAAAATCCAGGCGGAATGTGAGTCTCCGGGGCAAATTGGCTGTATGCTGAAGCGGATGTCTCGAAACCCAATTTCAAGCAGATCTTTTATTGGTTCCCAGGGGTGTAGCACCATGACATCGTTTGCGCCGTTAGTCCCAGAGGCGTTAATAAAATCCTGTCCATAGGCTGTCGGTTGTTGGTGCCCGGTGCCATAACCCATCTGGAAAGTGAAGATACCCTTTGGTTTCAGTACCCGATAAATATCATTCATAATCTGTTTGCGGATACTGTGAACACAGATGTGCTGCAGGCAGATTACTGAATAGGCCAAGTCATAGGTAGAATCGGCGATCATTGAGAGGTTGGTGCCATCGTTGTTGAATAACAAGGGTGGATTCTTGAGTTTTGCGCAATACTGCTTGGCAACTTTCAAGACTTCGGCAGACAGATCAACGCCATCGACTCTGAGAAATCGTGGCGCAAGTCGGGCCAGCATCCGGCCTGGTCCGCAACCGTATTCGAGCGCCAGCATTTGCTCAGTTTGCCCAAGATCAGCGAGCAATGGACCTTCATAGTCGTAACATTCATGCATAGCGTAGTGGCCAACCACGAACTCGCTATCATTTTTATCTGTATATTGCCCAGTAGAATAGTTCGATTGCTCGGCAAGATTGCGGTAGAACTCTTTTTGCATTTGTGAATAGCGTTGAATATCCATCATGTTTTCCTCGAAAAAAATTAACACCAGAACTGCTTCGAAATGTCGATAGCGGTCGCTGCCTCTGCAAGCTGGGAACTATCGTGCAGCAAGGCATGCCAGAACTTACTGCTGATGGTTTCTCGCTGTGCCTGCTGGGGGAAGCTATCAGGAATGTGCGGATTCTTTGGCCAGAACAGCTCAAACCAGCTATTGTCTGTGATCAAAAACAGGTTGCGGTAGAAGTTCCAGCTATCAAGTAGATCCTCTGTTGTTGGGCGGCCTAGGGAACGGCAGAAATTGATGCCGAAATAGCATTCGGCCGGCAGCCCTGCAACGCCAAGTTGTTGCAAGTTATTGGTTTGACAGGCCTCCAAAAGGTCGAATTGGCGTTCATCCAGCGGACAATCCCAGAACTTCAGCAGATCGTTTGTCGCACCGTACATCGCCAGGTCAGAAGGGCTGTAAAGGAGGTATTTGCGGGTAAAGCTCTGCGGGATGACCAGCCGGTTTTGCAGCCCCAACTGCTGGCAGGTAGCAGGATCATAATGGCTGAGCAGCTGTTCGCTCTGATTGAGCAGGTCCGGTGCCATGACAAACATGTCGGTACGGGTTTTCAGTACCCGTTTTGCACCCCGTTGTTTGCAGCAACGCAGTCCTTCGCGGGTTGAGACGATTTGCAGATTACGATTCTGTTCGTATTTTTTTGCCGCCTTGGCAGCGGTTGGTGCAGAACCTGTTCGACTCTCTGCCACTGTTGGCGATAATCGCTGCAAAACAAGACCGGTGCGTTGATTGAGGTAAAGGAGCCGTAGCCGTTTAATTGCTGCAGAATTTCGGCGGAAAAGCTGGAGTAGATGACGACCACCACCTGCTCCGGGTCCTCTTGCTGCAGCATGCCCGGGTCGCAAATCTTCAGGCCCGCCTTGGTTGTTCCCTGGGCTTTGGGGGCATTATCGACCAGGTAGTCCAGCGGCAACGGAAAGAGCCCATGGTAATAATCGAAGACCCCGCCTGAGCCCCAGCCGATCAGTTTTTTGCCTGTCGCCAGCAGGTGGTATGGGTGATTGGTGTAGCGCATTTATCGAGCTGCTTTCAGAAATCGGTCGCTTTTTTGGCGATCGGCATGGCCAGGAAGCGTTCCAGATCATCGGGGGTGCCGAGTCCATACATCCCGGCATCGACCTTACCGATGTTGTAGATCTCGAGAGTTTGGCCGCTTGCGAGCATCTCGTTGTAGGTCGGTGCGACATAGAACTCGTTATTGACGCGCAGGTTTTTGGTGATCATGTTTTCAGCTGCAGCCACATAATCGCTACCGATGCGATAGTTGTAGATACCGACCGTTGCTTCGTTGGAAACGACTTCCTTTTCTACCACTTCACAGATTGTTCCGCCTGTATCCATGCGGATGAATGACCATTTCGGGTCGTCGGCCCACATGGTCATGATCAAGCCATCCGCCCCGGAGCGCTCCATTTTCTGCAAGTAGCTGTTGATGTCGACATCGATCCACTGGTCGCTGTTGGCAATCATCAGCGAATCTTCGTTATTGATCAGAGCCTTGGCGAGCAGCACAGTACAGGCCGCTCCTTCGGTAACCTGATCGACATAGACGATTGCACAACCCGGAGCCAGGCTTGAGAGGTGTTCCTGCAGCCCATATTGCTCATTGTGCTCGCGTAGGCAGATAAACACGAAACGGTGTGGGCAGCTCGGGCGTAGGTTGTTGACAACCAGGTCGATCATCGGCTTGCCATTGACCGGAATTAAGGGTTTCGGTTGCTGGTAGCCGACGCTGGCAAAGCGGCTGCCGCGGCCAGCCATGGGAATGACAATATTCAACATCTTATTCCCCCTTGAGGTATTTGTCGTTGAGGGTGCCGGGAATTTTCAACACGGCGGTGGTGGTGTCAAGAATTGCCCGAAAATCGGTTCCTTCGTTCGGTTCGATCACGATGATATCTCCGGCGAAATAGGTGGTTCCGTTCATTTCCGCCTGGCCAACAACAATGACGGTGATTTCGGTGGCAACCTTGTGCATATGCCATTCTTCGTAACTTCCTGCAGGAAAGCGTTGTACAGCGAACTCAACATCGGTGGTTTTATAGACCGCCGGGTCAAAATTGCCGACCAGCCAGCCTCTGACCATGTTGTCGAGCTTGTCAATCTTCATCACTTGCTCTCCTTCTGCCGGCCTGAACTTTCAGATGTTCTTCGAAATTTGACACCCCTTGAGGCGTGGCCAATGAGAAATAGTTGCGCCGGGGAATCTGATAGACGCCGATCTTTTTCTGCGCCAGAATCATTTCGTTGTAGCTGGGGCAGACGTAGAAGCCGCCTTCAACATTGGCGTCCTTGACGATCATATTCATGGCAGCGGCAACAAAATCCTGCCCTTGGGTAAAGTAGTAGGCACCAACTGTCGCCAGTTTACTGATCGGTCGTTTTTCCGCGGCCTCGACGACCAGCCCGCTGTCATCGCACCTGACATAGGACCAGCGGGGATGCACCCCTTCGAAAACGATCAGTCCACCGTCGAGTTGTTTTTCCTCAAACTCGGCGATTGCTTCAGCAATCTGTAACTCCCCGGCGATGTCGCCATTCAGGATCAGCAGTGGCTCGTTGTTGTTGATCTGTTCGACTGCTAGCAGCGCGGTACAGGCTGCTCCGGCGGTAGGTGATGAGACCTTGATGATTTGGGCCTCCGGCAGCAGCAACTGGATTACGGCACCGGTATGGTAGCGACTGTCCTCATCTGAATTCAGGACGAAGATGAATTGATTCGAGTTGTCCTGTAGTTGCTGCAAACCATCGATAAAATGCTCCACCAGCGGCATGCCATCAAGCTCAATCAGGTTTTTAGGATAGCTGTAGCCGGCTTCCCGAAATTTATCGCTGCTGCCGGCCATCAGAACCAGAATATTCATGCCATCTCCCCTTCGCAGCGTTTGATGTTTTTCATAATGGCCTGATAGGTGACATCGTGAACCGACTGTACCACCATAAGATGTGCCCCGGCGGCTTTAGCTGAGGCGATGCCATTTTCATTATCTTCTACCACCAGGCATTCCTGCGGGGTGAGCCCGAGCTTTTCGATCGCCTTGGTGTAAATCTCCGGATCCGGTTTTGATTTGTTGACATCCTGGTTACTGAGTTGAATCTCCAGGTAGTCGCACAGCTTGGATTTGTCCATCATACTGACAACACTTTTCCGTACTGAATTCGAGGCGACCGCGAGTTTGTAGCCGTCGGCTTTCAGCCGGGAGAGGGCGTATTCGTGCAAGAAAGTCGGTTTACATTTGGCATTAACGATCTCCATGGTATAGACCTGCTTGAGCTCATTGAGAAAAGCGTGCAAAGCGCGCGGCAGTCCTCGCTCCAGGGAAAGCATTTCCAGCTTGCGCGAGGTCGGCAGACCATCGTAGGTCACCAGGTGTTCGTAGCGGCTGATTTCGAAGCCGAAAAGGGACAGGGCTTTATTCAGCGCTTCGTAATGCCAGTCCTTGGCATCGATCAGCACTCCGTCCATGTCGAAAATCACTGCCTTGATCTTAGCCATGCAAGAAGTCCTTTGCCGCTTGGGGGAAGTCGGTACAGAGCATGAGTTGCTCGGCTTCATGGAGACCATTGGTTTTTAAAAATTGCCAGAAGTCTTCATGGGGGCGTCGGTGCAGTTCCGGCGAGACTAGACAGACCTGCTTGCCGGCCTGCAGATGACCAGTGATATCTTCGGCGTCCATCCATTCCTGGTAGAAACAGTCGATCCAGACCCCGCAGGCCTGGGCGTAGCAGATCGGTTCCGGTTCAATTTCGCTCTGCCGGGTAAACACTTGCAGGCCGGCATTCAGGCAGACCAGGGTATCGGGCGCCGACATGTCGAAAACGAAATAGTTGTCGATCCTATGTTTATCCAAAGCCGCTTTAAGCAGTTGCTGCAAGCCATCTGCCTTGATGTTCAGGGCTAGCGGATAAGCCTTGGCCGCATGCTCAGCATACAGCTTTGCGAACCGGTCGAAGCTCATGCACTCTCCTTGCGGAAGGTCATGCGCGATCACCAACTCGCCATGCTGATCGCGCAGATCAGTTTCCAGGCCGAAGCCGTTGATGAAGGAGCGAATGAAGGCAGCTTCATTGTTCTTTTCGCCGGCTTCCAGCCAGAAGCCGCGGTGACTGAGAATCTCCATTTGCTAACCCTTGTAATGGACTCTAAAGTGGAGGGGCAAATCTGGTAAGTCGGGAGACTGCTGCCTTTGCATAGCACCGGCCAGTAGAAAAAAATGAGCCATTATTTTTCCTCAAAGATCAGCTGATTCTGGCTTTATCGAAACAGAATCGGTAAAGATTTTTGGATAGTGCCGTTCGACCTCTCGATAATAGCCAATAATTGTTTGGATCGGGAAGTATTCATTCCCGGCGAAGAAATTGGTGGCACTCGTGTACTGGTAAGGACCGAGTTGTTCAATCTGTTGCCCGATTTCAGTTACAAAGCTGGAGTAGAGAATCACTAACGTGTTTGTTGGATCTTCCAGCAATAACTGCTCCGGTGAGCAAACCTTTAACCCATCGAGCTGCTCACCCCAGCGCTGGCTGCTGTTGTCGATTAGATAGGCCAGCTGCTGTGGTTTGCTGGTCGCCAGATTACGGTAGACGCCACCGGTACCCCAGCCGATCAGTTTCTTGCCGATCGTAGCCATTGGAACGCGGCTTAGGCTTAACTCAGTATTGCGGATCCAGGACTGAATGACGGCATTTGGCCAGTTGTAAACTGCGTTGCTGAAAAAATGGTAGATCGCGGCGATCTCGTCACGACCATTCACCGGGAGCTTTTTCAGGCGCTGGTAAACAATTGTCCAGAAGTCGCTGAGTTTTTCCGCCGAGCGGTAATCTTTGGTAGTCAGCCGGTATTTATCTGGCAACCGTGGGATAGCATTGAATCGTTCTGCAACGCGCAGATAATATGCCTCACGTGGGCAGGCAATGACTGGCAGGTAATCGGCTGGATTTAGCGGAATGTCCTTTTGTTGATCTTCATTGACAACCGGAAACCCGAAATTTCTTTCCCCGGCCGAATTAATTATTGGGATGTTGATCAGCCCTAAAGGGTGAGGTGCCAGCGATTCAAAATCGGTGGTTGCTATGACCCGGTGGGGGATGCCGAGCTGCTGGCATTGTAGGCCAAACAGAACATCCTCCGATTCGGCGTGGTAGAGAGCTTCGTCTTGTCGGACCATATTCCAAAGACTTTTTTTGGTCACGTAAACGCCGCCGCAACAAAAGGCAGTTTCATGAAAATCGTCATAATTCAGATAATTAAT
This sequence comes from uncultured Desulfuromonadales bacterium, assembly GCA_947259685.1. Next base: position 9,832 of record CAMYNC010000118.1, read on the forward strand.
ACTGTCCTGTTGAAACACCTTGCTGTCGAGCGCCAGCTGGAGTTTCTCCTTCTGCCGAAGCACTTGATAGTCGGGATAACGATGGTGGATGGAGCGGTTTTGGTGGAGGTAGTAGGGTTCGGGGAAGGTTACAACGGAAAAATCATTGCCATAATTTCCCATGACTGAAAAGAAATCTTGCGGAAAAATGAAGCGGTCGTGCATCAGGCAGAGATTTGAATATCTGGCAGCATCGACGATCAGGTTTTTTTTACGCGTGATCCAGCCGCGCGGTTCGGGTTTTTCAAGGTCGATCGTGCAGATTCTCGAATCTTCCGGCAGGTTCTTTTGAGCAGGGCCGCAGATAATGATTTCACGTTTTGGACCAGGTATTTCGAGGATGGTGCGGATCATCTGCTGTGCATTGGGCGATTGTCCAGCAGTAAGGATGCCGAAAGTCCAGCCCTCATCTGTGATCTTGTTGCTAATTGGAGCAGGTGCTTTTTTACGCCAAAGTCGGGCCCGTAAGGAATGTTTGGTTGTTGAGACGCACTCCAGCGCAGGCTGGTAGTATGCGCGCTCCAGAAAGTCTTGGTTTGATAAAGGTGTTCCCTGGCAGCGTTCTGGCTGGTCAAGGTCGAGCCAGGTGCCACCCAGTTTCAGCAGGTGGAAGATTTCCCAAACTAACAGCGGGGCAAAGCGCGATTGCCTGAGGCCCAGGGTGACCAGGCTGGGGATTGTTTCATAGCCATACTCAGAGCCTAGGCGGGTGAAGTTATCGACCTGGTGGTCGATCTCTTGGAGGTGAAAACGCTTTTTCAGCTCATTGGAAAGGGATTGAAATCCAAAATACAGACTCTGCTCCCTTAGCTCGTTCTGAAAAGGAAGTAGCGCTTGCGCTATCGTTTCCTCGGCATTTACGCTGGCAGCGAAATGAAAATCTTTTTTCAGCGTTAGTGGCATCTAAGCACTCCTGGGCGGCTGCTGGGCCAGCAGGGCCTGTTCGACCAGATCGGTAATGCAAAAAATATTTTTGAATTGTTCGAGGCTGGGGAGATTTCCAAGCAGCCTTTCATCACTCTGATCAATCTGGGCACCAATCTCTTCCAGTTTTTGTAGGGTTGTAAGTGATTCATAAAATAGTGAATCGCCGACAAGTTCAACGCAATCAGGCGCGAGCAACTCTCCAGAATGGACCTTTATTAATAGCTCGAGGGGCACATATTGGCCGAGGCTTTCGCGGTCACCATTTTGTCCCAGGTTATATACTGGTGCGATTTTTGTGCTTTGTCGATTGATCAGGATCAGCCCTGCTGCGGGGAGTTGCGCTGTTATTTCAGCCTCATCCCAATGCGTGGCCGGTTCCAGGATGAGCAGCGCCGTCGCATTAAAGCAGTTGTCAGGGAGTTCCTGCTTGAGTCGGATAAGTACGTCATTGAGTTCCAGGGCAGAGGATGGCCGCGCAAGAGAAGGTATCCCCTTAATATAACTACGCAATATTGCCGCGAAGGAGCATGGGGGAGCCAGCCTGTCCCAGAGTCCACGGTATGCGATCAGCTGTTTGGGTATGAGTGTCATCGGGAGATTCCCTGCCTCGTAAGGGTTCGGCTGTTTATTGGAGCATCTTTACAAAAAAGCTCGCTGTTAATTCACACCCCAGGGGTAACGACCTCTGAGGCCCTAATTTCCAGCCAGTTTTTAGCTAGGGTCACCATATATTCTGATAACTTCGACTCTCTCAAGTTGCATCGATTGCAGTTGTTGGAAGACCTCTTCTTCATAGGCTTTGGTTGAAATCAGGACGATTTCTATCCCTAGTTCTGTGATCATCCGTGGCGGGAAAATTTCAATGCCCTCAAAGATATTGCCCCACTTCTGGATGTAATTATCGAATATGACTGGGTTTAGTTCGCGGATTTTTGAGGACACCAGCAGGTTGCTGGTATGTTCTCCGCCGCCAAAAATACCGATTTTTTTCCCTTCCGTTGCCGCTCTTTGCACCACGCTGTCAATTTTTTCACGCTCATCATCGTTGAACACCTTGAGGGAAAGAATGCGTTTTCTCCATTCCCTGGCGCGCGCGTAATCGATCCCTTTGATCAAACCCCGGTCAAAAACTTTGTTGATATCGTAGCGCTCGTGACAGATCTTTTCTGGTAACAGCCCTTGCTCAACACAGTAGTCGTAGAGTGGAGTCCCAGGAAATGGGGAGAGAATATTGACGATCAGAATCTCTGGATCGCTATATTTCGCAAGATCGTAGGTGAGTTGGAGATCCTCTTCAGTTTCAGAGGGGATGCCTATGATCGTCATTGCCGCAGTATGGAGCTTATATTTTTTACAAAGATCGATAGCGGATTTTGCTTGTGATAAATCGACCTGCTTATTGAGAAACTCCAGAATGCGTGGGGAGCCCGACTCAAAGCCGAACCAGACGATCGGTTTCCCGTCAAATTGTGACAGGATCTCGGCTGTTTCCTCGTTAAAGGTGTCTACCCGATCCTGAATGGTGATTTTTAATTGTGGCAAGCACTCTAGGATCATCCTTAATAGGGCGTTGAATCGTTTGCGGTTGCTGGTAGCGTTGACATCCAGAAAGGCCAGGTACTCAAACTGCAGGTGTTTATAGGCGTGTTCTACTTCGCGCAGAACATGTTCGTTGGAACGGGTCCGCATTTTTTTGAAGAATTTTTTCTGCCCCGAAACACAGTAGGTGCAGCGGCCAAAGCAGCCGCGCGCAGCTTCTAAACCATACCAGCGCTTGTAGTCTGGCAACCATTCGTGGAAAAAATGTGGTAACGGAAGTTCGTTTAAATCTTCCATCATTTCACCCTCAAGGATTTTTTCGAACTTTTCCCCTTTGCCTAAGCCGTTCAATATTTTCGGCAGGGTGATTTCACCATCGCCCATAACGACGTGGTCCCAATAGGGTTGGGAAAAATCCTCTGGTGCTATCGAGGCGTGGATACCCCCCGCGACCGTGACTTTACCCAGACCTTTGGCCAGCTCTGCTACGCGGCAGGCGACGTTGAAACTGGGTGTCTGGACGCTGACGGAAATGACTTCGGCTGTGGTGGCTCGCAAGCGCGAAATTAATTCCTGCTCAGAGTGAAGCTGGCGCATATCGATCAGCTCGACTTCATGGCCATGGGTTTTGACGACTCCAGCCAACAAGGAGATGCCATAAATTGGCAGCGAGCCCCCCCCCTCATCGCCAAGCTGCGAATTATATGAATTGTATCCAGAAGTCGATATGCCGGGATAAACGAAGGCTATTTTCAACGGTCACTCCTAAGAGGCTTGCATGATTGTATTATCGGTTGCGTCTTATCTTTGCTTTTCCGGCAGGGCCCAGTCGTATTCCTGCTCTTCGATCACTTTCAGCTGCTCTGCCATGTAAAAGCGGGGATCGTACGCTGGCTTCGGTAGCTGGATACTGGTTGCCTCGGCAAAACTAAAAAATTCTGCGTAATCACGATGAAAACCATCGCAGATACCGAGCAATGAGCACTGTTTGCATTTATCCCCTTTGGTATAGGGGTGCACGGTCTTCGCCATCCAAGTGCGGTATTCCTTGTAGGCGTAGTCCTGCTCGTTGAACCCGTCTATTTCCCCCAATTCTTCCAGGTAAAAAAGCGGCTGATAGTGCTCAACCTCGCTGCGACTAGCGAAATAATCGAGGGTTCTTTCCTCTAGACCATACTGTTTAATGATTGTATGTACTTGGGCGATAAAGGTATCGGTGGTAGTGATGATGGCATCCGGTGGGTCGATCCCGAGTTGCGAATCGCTGAACCAGAAGGCCCCATTAAGGGTTTCGGCCTGGTGATATTGTTTGGAAGAGAGGTAGCCATACATCTGCCAGCGGCTCTGCCAGTAGGGATGTTGGTTGAGGATCTCACTGAGTTGTTGGCCGATGCCGGGGTTGCCGAAGAAAGCGATTTGAAACTGCTTCTTTCCTGACTTTTCGAACTTCACCCGCAGTTCGTCGAGCAGTCTGTCAACCGCCAGTGGATAACCCTGCTGCTGTTCAACTTCATCACGGAAGCGGGTCTCGCGGATCTGGGCAATCCGATCGTAAAAACGTATGGTCGGGGCGAGCTGTTCCTTGCTGTGGCGTTGCGGTCCGGCCCCCGACCAGACTTCCGAGGCGCTTTCCCATTCGTGCAGGTCGTAGACGATCTGCTGAAAGTTCTGCACGAATTTTCGATATTTATCCGGGAAAATGCAGAACGGCAGGTAACGGACATTGACCTCAATTTGGTGTAGATCGAGAAAATCGATCACCGGTAGTAATTGTTCGGCGACCTTTTGGTAACGGGGGATATTTTCTGCGGAGCGCTTGGTGCCGTCAGCTTGGTCAATAAAGGGGTTGTAGGCGATGAAATTGACTGCTCGCGCGCCGGTTTCCTGGGCAATTTTGGCAATCTCCATTAGCTGCGGAATCGCATCATGCGACAGGACGGTGTTGAAACGGAATGGGATGCCAATCTGTTTCAAATTGCCCAGGGCTTTTAACTGCCGGGCACTGGCACCAGGGACCTGCACTAACTGGTCGTAGCTTTCCCCCAAGGCATGGGCACTGATCAGCAAGTCAAATACTCCGGCATCTTTTAATTTCTGACAAGCCTCGATTTTATCCAGGATCAGCGCATTGGTGATCAGGGTCGGTTTCAGTCCGATCTCGGCGCAATAGCGGACCAGCTCATGGATCTGCGGGTAAATGGTAGGTTCTCCACCCTGAATATCGATAGAATTATTACCGTACTCTTCGACCAGAGCCTTGCAGATTCCTTTGGCCTTCTCCAACGACATGAAAGCGTGTTCCGGATGTTCGGCATTGGCGATCCGGTCGGAGAAGTAACAGAACTTACAGCGTAGGTTGCAGGTCTGACCCAGCCACATGACACCGCGGCGGCAATGGACCCGGTGGCTGGTCAGTTTGTAACCGTCGCAATTGATTTCTTTCAGCTCGCCAGACATTTGACCTGTCCTTCATCTTCAGGGAATGCACCTAGGCCGATCGCTTCGCGGGTCTCCAGGGCCATTTTTTTGACATCGTGTGCTTCTTCCCAGAGCAGCCGGTTGCGCCGGCCGATCTCGGCAAGCTCCTCTTTGGGGGTTGCCAGCATCGCGCGCAGCTCTTCCTTGACCTTGGCCCGCTTGTAATTCTCATCCATATAGATGGAGAAACCGCAGTTGTGTTCCTGGACATACTCATGCAGGTGCCATTTTGGATGGCCGATGGAGAGCACCGGTTTGCCGACGCACAGGTATTCCGAGAGTTTGGTCGACAGCGAATGGCGGAAAAGGTGCAGATTGTTGCGGCGGAAGGTCACCGAGGTGACCAGGAAGTCTGATTTCTGGTAGATCTCCGCCAGCTGTTTCTTGCTCACCTGTCCCTTGTAGTAGACCGCATTGGGCACTTCGTTGGCATTGATGATGTGAGCAAACTCCCAGGGGGCGTAGACATGCAGGTGCACGCGGGTGCCTTCGGCGTTCAGTTCGGCGACCGCTCCGGCCAGGGTAATCAGAGTTTCTCCCTGCAGGTGCCAGTTGAGGGCGCCGGCGTAGGTGATCACCGGGATTTCGTTGTCTGCCTTGATCGGTTCAGGGGTGAATTCCATCAGGTCTTCACAGCAGTTGTTGGCCGGTTTGTGTTCACAGCCGGTCAGTCTGGTGACCTTATTCGCCAGTGATGGGGAGTTGGTGGTCGAAGCCAGCGAGCGTTTGGCCGCTTTGGTCATATTCTCGACAATCCGCTTGTACCAGAGATCACCCCAGCGCTTGTAGCGATGCTTTTCGACCTCCATCCAGTCATCCATGTGCAGCAGGGCCATCGGTACGTCGAAGTGTTCTGCGGCGAGCACTGCTAGGCGCAGAAAGCGTAACGAGAGTCCGGAGAAGTAGACGATATCCGGTTTGAAATCTTCTTCGCTGGTTTGTTTCAAAACATATTCTAGGTCCAGCTGCGAATTTTTCTCGAACAGAAAGGTGCGCAGAAAATTATCTATATAGTTCCGTTTATGCAGGATCGGCTTGGCATAGTCGGGGACCCGGTCGGTGCCGAGGTAGTGGAAGCGGTCCCCATATTCAGGCGCTGGGGTGATGTTGCGGTACTGAAAAAAACCGAGCAGGTTCTCAGATGGTAAGCCTTTAAGGACATTGTAAACGACAATCCCGCCTCCTTGAATTGAGCTAATGGCATTTTCGGCAACATACAGTACTTTCTTTGGTTCAGTTTGGGGCATGCGGGATTGTCCTTTTCGTGGTTAATAGGTTTCGAGGAGTTGAAAAAACTGGCGAACTACGGTCTTGTTTTCTTGTGACATCTTTCCCTTAAACAATCAGACGATGCACGCTGTGCACAGTGGTCGGACATTGCGGTGAACACTGGGGAGAGCCTGAACGAGCGGTTGGGCCGGGTTTGCTCCCTCTTCGTGGGTCGGTCCGACATTAGTCCCCGCAGACCGATATGTGCATTAGTGAAATCGACGATCACGCGGGCGGTTACTGCTTTCCCGTCCCGCGGCCAGCACCACTTCCA
>CAMYNC010000119.1 GCA_947259685.1 uncultured Desulfuromonadales bacterium
AGGCCGCCCGTAAGCTCCTCCCCATGACCGAACAGGGCCGGGTCGCGCTGATGTTTGGCCGGGAGGATATGGGCCTGCTGACATCGGAGCTCGATCATTGCCACTGGTTTGTCACCATTCCCACCTGTGACGCCCTGCCGTCGATGAATCTGGCCCAGGCGGTCTCGCTGTGCCTTTATGAAACCGCCAAGCTGTTCGGCGAGTCTCTTGGGAAAACGCCGGGGCGCAAGCGCCAGGCCAGCGGTAAGGTTCTCGAGGCGATGTTTTCCCACATGAGGCGGTCCCTGGTCGAAATCGAGTTTCTCGATGGCAGTCAGCACAAATATCCGCAGTGTCAGCTGGTTTTCGATACCAGCACCCAGAACTGTTTCTCCTTTTGCACCTACTGCTTCCGCCACGCCCAGGTGCGCGGCGATGAAGACATGTTTCTGCAGAAGGATATCGACCAGCTGCACCGCTACCTCAAGCAGCATCAGGAAGTGACCGATCTGCTGATCACCGGCGGCGATGCCGGTTTTATGCCAGCCAACCGCTTCGAAGAGTACATCACCCCGATCATCGAGGATCCGGCGCTGAACCATATCCGCACTATCCGCCTCGGCTCGCGTGCCCTGACTTTTCAGCCGGAGCTGGTGTTGACCGATAAGTACCAGCGGATGCTGGAACTGTTCGACCGGCTCTATGATAACGGCATCCAGATGGCCTGGATGGGACACTTTTCCACCCCGCGCGAGCTGCTCAATCCACGCACTTTAGCGGCGATCCGTCGTCTGAAGGCGCACAACGTGATGCTGCGCAGTCAGAGCCCGATTATGAACCACATCAGCCTGTTTACCGATGTAAGCGGCAAGGTTGATGCGGATAAGTCGGCGCAGAACTGGATTGACCTGGCGAATATCCTGGCGATGTTGGGGATCGGCTTCCACTCTATGTATGCAGCCAGGCCGACCGGTGAGCATCATTACTTTGCTGCGCCGTTGGCTGACATTGAGCGGATCTTCAGCAAAATCTATAACTCGCTCTCCTCGATCAACCGCCCGTCGCGGCATATCTCGATGACCATTTCCGCCGGTAAACTGGCGATTCTGGGCACCTCGGTGATCGGTGGCAAGAGGTGTTTTGCCCTGCAGTTTACCGAGGCGCGCAACATGGAATGGATGAAGCGGGTGTTCCACGCCAAGTACGACGAGCAGAAGGATAAGATTGATCTGCTGCTCCCCTTCGATACTGAGAAGTATTTCTTCGCAGAGGAGCTGAAGGAGATCGAAGCAGGTTTGGCCGAAGCGCTGCGCAAGCGGCTGGCCTGAGCTGGCGGACTGATGAATCGGTTTAGGGGGCAGCAAAGATGATTGATAAGCGGATCGACTCACTTGTCGCTGCGGTGGCAGATGTCTTCGATGGCGCCACGGTGATGATCGGCGGTTTCGGCGAAGCCGGCAGCCCGATTGAACTGATTCATGCCCTGATCGATCAGGGCGCGAAGAATCTGACCGTGGTCAACAACAACACCGGCAGCGGCCATGTCGGCCTGGCGGCGTTGATCGAAACCGGCCGGGTCGGAAAAATGATCTGTTCCTATCCACGCACCCTCGGCTCCAAGGTTTTCCCGGAGCTCTACCGAAGCGACAAAATTAAGCTGGAGCTGGTCCCCCAGGGGACTCTGGCAGAGCGGATCCGCGCCGGCGGCGCAGGTATCCCAGCTTTCTATACCGCCACCTCGGTGGGGACCCCCCTCGCCGAAGGGAAAGAGCTGCGTAACTTCGCCGGTCGTGATTATGTCATGGAGTACGGCCTCAAGGCCGACTTCGCCCTGATCAAGTGCCAGACGGCTGATCGTTACGGCAATCTGACCTACAACAAGACCGCCCGCAACTTTGCGCCGATCATGGCGATGGCGGCTGCGACGACGGTTGTGCAGACCGGCACCCTGGTTGAGGTCGGCACCATCGATCCGGAAGTGGTGATCACCCCGGGCATTTTTGTCGACCGGGTCATCACCATCCCCGATCCCGCCCAGGAAGCGCAGTTGGTGGCCGAAGGGAGACGCTATCCGTGACTGCTGCTGAACAACAGATCGGCTGGAGCCGCGAGCAGATGGCCCGGCGGACCGCCCTGGATATCCCTGATGGTGCCTATGTCAACCTGGGAATCGGCATCCCCGAGATGGTGGCGCAGCATGTTCCAGAAGGGCGGGAAGTGATTTATCACACCGAAAACGGCTTGCTCGGCATGGGTCCCGCGCCCGCGGAAGGGGAGGTCGATCCCGAGCTGATCAACGCGGGGAAAAAAGCGGTTACGGCCATTCCCGGCGCGGCCTTTTTTCACCATGCCGACAGTTTCGCCATGATCCGCGGCCAGCATATCGATATATGCGTGCTGGGAGCGATGCAGGTTTCCGAACAAGGGGACCTGGCCAACTGGTCGACCGGTGAGCCGGATGCCATCCCGGCAGTTGGCGGAGCTATGGATCTGGTGGCCGGGGTCAAGACCATCTACGTCATTACTCAGCACTGTACCAAGGCCGGCGAACCGAAGCTGGTGTCATCCTGCACATATCCCTTGACCGGAAAAGCAGTGGTCAGCCGGATTTATACCGATCTGGCGGTACTCGATGTCACGGCCGAGGGGTTTAGGGTCGTCGAGCTGGCGCCGGGGATCGGATTCGATTATCTCCAGCAGCAAACCGGCGGCAAATTATTGCCGAAACGCTGAAGAAAGGGGGCGGATGCCAACCAAGGGCACGCCAAAACAGACCGCTCAGTCAGCTAGTGCACAGCTCTACCGGCGGGCCTGCCAGGTGATGCCCGGCGGAGTCAGCCGGAATACTGTCCTCCGTACTCCCCACCCCATCTATGCCGAGCGGGGCGCAGGCTGTTATGTAACCGATATCGAAGGGGTGAGGCGGATCGATTTTGCCAACAACATGGCCTCGTTGATTCATGGCCACGCTCATCCCCGGATCGTGGAGGCGGTTTCTGAGCAGTTGCGGCGGGGGACAGCGTTCACCCTGGCGACCGAGGCCGAGCTGCTTTACGCCGAATATCTGTGTCAGCGAGTTGCCGGTTTCGAAAAAATCCGTTTCGTCAATTCCGGCACCGAAGCGGTGATGAGCTGCCTGAAGGCGGCCCGAGCTTACACCGGTCGGCCGAAAATCGCTAAGGTCGAGGGCGCTTATCATGGGCTCTACGACTACGCCGAAGTCAGTCAGACCGCCAGTCCGGCAACCTGGGGTGATGCGGACAATCCCGCCAGTGTCCCGGTCGCCCACGGCACCCCGCTCTCCGCCTTAAGTGATGTGGTGATTATCCCCTTTAACGATCCAGAGCGGGCCATCGCGATTCTCGATCGACATGCCGAGCAGTTGGCCTGTGTCCTGCTCGACCCGCTGCCCCACCGGGTCGGCCTGGTTCCCGCAACCGCCGATTTTGTCCAGGCGCTCTCCCGCTGGACCCGAAAACATGGCACACTGCTGGTGTTTGATGAGGTGATTAGCTTCCGTTGCAGCTATGCTGGCGCGCAGCAGTGGTATGATGTCCGTCCCGACCTGACCGCACTGGGTAAGATGATCGGCGGTGGTTTCCCGGTCGGGGCGCTGGCAGGAAAAGCAGCGGTGATGGAGGTCATGAACCCGCTGGCGGACCGATTGCTTTTTCCCCATTCCGGAACCTTTTCCGCCAACCCGATAACCATGGTCGCCGGCCGCGTCGCCATGGAGCTGTTCGACCAGACCGCGGTGGAGAGGCTCAACCGGTTGACCGATCGACTTCGTGCGCGGCTTACCGAAGCGATCCAGAGCGCCGGGATCACCGCCTGCGTCAGCGGCGCTGGTTCGATGTTTCGGGTGCATATGAAAGCGGCCGTACCGACCAACTATCGCGAGACATTTGTCAGTGAAGCAGAAGCCCAACAGCTCAAGCTGCTACTGGATCATCTCTTTGACCATGGGATCATGATGATCAATACCTGCTCCGGCGCTCTCTCAACCCCGATGAGCGAAACAGAGATCGATATCCTCGGTGAGGTGATGTTGAGCGGATTCCGTAAGCTTAAAAAGTTGCCAAAATAAGTGAGGTGTAAGCCATGAATGAAGTGTTTATCTGCGATGCGATCCGCACGCCGATCGGTCGTTACGCTGGTGCCCTCTCCACAGTGCGCCCGGACGATCTGGCAGCTGTTCCGCTTAGGGCGCTGCTGGAGCGCAACCCGCAGGTCGATTGGTCTGCGGTGGATGACGTTGTCCTCGGTTGTGCCAATCAGGCTGGGGAAGATAACCGCAATGTGGCGCGCATGGCGTTGCTGCTGGCGGGCTTAGCGGAAACCGTTCCGGGGAGCACGATCAATCGGCTGTGCGGCTCCGGCATGAATGCGGTTGGCAGTGCCGCCCAGGCGATCAAGGCGGGAGATGCCGAGCTGATGATCGCCGGTGGGGTCGAGAGCATGTCCCGCGCTCCCTTTGTGATGGGCAAGGCGACCGCGGCCTTCTCGCGTGCCGCCGAGCTCTTTGACACCACCATCGGTTGGCGTTTTATCAATCCACGCCTGCAGACGCTTTATGGTGCTGATTCGATGCCGGAAACCGCCGAAAACCTGGTTCGTGAACATGCCATCAGCCGGGAGGATCAGGATCGTTTCGCGCTCTGGAGCCAGCAGAAAGCTGCTGCCGCTCAGCAGGACGGCCGTCTTGCTGAGGAGATCGTGGCGGTCAGTGTGCCCCAGCGCAAAGGGAAACCGCTGAGCGTCGAGCGGGATGAGCACCCACGCGCCACCTCACTGGAGACACTGGCCCAGCTCAAACCGATGTTTGTCGAAGGGACCATCACCGCCGGCAACGCTTCCGGGGTCAATGATGGTGCGGCGGCTCTGCTGCTTGCTAGCGAACAGGCTGCTGTTCGCCATGGCTTGACTCCCAGGGCGCGTGTTTTGGGCATGGCCGCTGCCGGGGTGCCGCCGCGGATTATGGGGATCGGCCCGGTGCCGGCAACCAACAAACTGCTCGGGCGGTTGGGGCTGACCCTGAATGATTTCGACCTCCTGGAATTCAACGAAGCTTTTGCTGCCCAGTCCTTGGCCTGCACCGGGCAGCTCGGCTTGGCCGATGACGACCCGCGGATCAATCCGCAGGGCGGGGCGATTGCCCTGGGGCATCCGCTGGGGATGAGTGGTGCCCGCCTGGTGACAACTGCCGTTCATCAACTCCAGCGTAGCGGCGGCAAGCGTGCGCTCTGTGCCATGTGTGTCGGAGTCGGGCAGGGGATCGCTCTGGTGCTTGAACGGGTATAGATCGGACTGCAGCGGTTGCCGCCGCTCTTCCAGGCTCGTGCGGTACGCTGTGAACTGACCCCCCCCTGCTGAAGTTTGACTGCTCCTTAGATCGCCTGGTCGAAAAGCTCCGAAAATCTGCGGTGGTTCTGAACAAAAAGGTCGAAGAGCTGCGGGTCGAATTGATCCGGCGAGGTTCGACCATCCCCCTCGGTCATGATCCGGATGACTTTTTCGTGGCTGAGCGGCTCCTTGTAGGGGCGTTCGCTGCGCAAGGCATCATATTGATCGCCAATGCTCATGATACGGGCGGCCAGCGGGACCTCCTCCCCCTTCAGGCCATCCGGGTAGCCGGTTCCATTCCAGTATTCATGATGTGAGGCGGCGATATCTTTGGCCATCTCTAAATAGGGAGAGGTGGAACCGCTGAGAATCCGGGCTCCGGTTGCCGGGTGCATCCGCATGATTTCCCATTCTGCTTCGTTGAGTGGGCCGGGCTTTAAGAGGATGGCATCGGGAATCGATATTTTTCCGATATCGTGCATCGGTGCGGCGATATAGATGATTTTTGCGTACGCTTCTCCCATCCCCAGCAGCAGGGACAGTTCCTTGCTGTAGCTGCTGATCCGCTGAATGTGGTTGCCGGTGTTTTTATCCTTGTATTCTGCCGCCATGGTCAGCCGGTTCACGGTGTCGATATAGCCTTCGGTCAGCTGGCGGGTGCGTTCGGAGACCAGCTCCTCCAGGTGGTCCCGATAGAGCTTAAGCTCCATATGGTTTCTTACCCGGGAGCGTACGGTTACAGGGTTGAAGGGTTTGGTGATATAGTCGACAGCCCCCAACTCAAGCCCTCTGCGCTCATCACCATCATCGATCATCCCGGTGACAAACAGGATCGGAATGTTGCGGGTTCTGGGGTGATCTTTGAGGATTTTACAGACCTCGAAGCCAGTCATTTTCGGCATCTGAATGTCGAGCAGAATCATGTCCGGAGGGGATTCGCCAACCGCTATTTCGATCGCTGAGGGGCCATCGGAGGCGCTGAGAATCCGGTAGTCTTCTTCCAGAAAGGCCTCGAGCAAAGATATATTGGTGGCGGCATCATCAACAATCAGGATGCTTTTGTTCTGCTTAGGTGGCATACAAATCTCCAGCAGCTACAGTTAACTCTGGTGGAAAAGTTTAACAAAAATCTTTCAAAGAGCTTTAAAGTTCAACAATGAGAAAATGCGCAACCAGGCAAACAGTCGTCGCTAATGCCGATCGATAGCCCGACGCGTCTCCTTGCCGCCGGGTGTGCAGGTGGTGCTGGCACCGGCAGATTCGTTTCCGGAAGCAGTGAAGAAGATAAGGGATTTGAAGGAACTGTGATCTGTGTAGATGCGACCGCTATGGGTCCCGAGCACTTTAGAGGATAACTGTTATGAAAGATCTTGTGCAGGATTTACTCAAGCATTTGAGCCTTGAGCGTCTCGAAGAAAACCTTTATCGCGGTGAGAGCCGGGATATAGGCAGCCCCAATGTTTACGGCGGTCAAGTTCTCGGTCAGGCCCTGTTTGCGGCCAGCCAGACCGTTGCAGACCGTGAGGTTCATTCGCTGCACGCGTATTTTCTTCGACCTGGCGATAAGACGGCACCTGTGGTGTATGAGGTGGATCGGATTCGTGACGGCAAAAGTTATACGACCCGAAGAATTGTCGCGATCCAGCGCGGTAAGCCGATCTTCAACATGTCGGCGTCCTTCAAAATCAGCGAAGAGGGGATTGAACATCAATGCGCGATGCCCGAGGTGCCAGGTCCAGAAGGATTGCCGAATCTGACTCAACTTGGCAGGTCGGCCCTGGCAGAGATCCCCGATAAATTAGAGCGGTTTTTAAAGTGGCAACGACCCATCGAGTTTCGCCCCGTCCAGCCGACCGATCTACTGCATCCCGAACCAGGTCCCCCCTGTCGGGATATCTGGATCCGGGCCGATGGCGCTTTGCCGGACGATCCGGCTATGCACAAGGTTTTGTTGGCTTACGCGTCCGATTATTCTCTGCTCGCCACGGCCCTGTTGCCGCATGGCTTGACCTTTTCTCAGGGCACAATCCGGGCCGCAAGCCTTGATCACGCCATGTGGTTTCATCGCGACTTCCGCCTGGACGACTGGTTGCTCTACTCGATGGACAGCCCAAGCACCTCCCATGGCCGGGGTTTCAGCCGGGGCAATCTCTTTACACGCGAGGGGAGACTGGTGGCATCCGTGGCTCAGGAGGGGATGATTCGTAAGGTCTGATACTTTCAACCTCAGGCATAGAATTAGGATGTCTTCTCTTGTTCTTTATCACGCTTGCCGTGATGCTTTGCTGGTGGTATGATGCGTGTGAATGGAGGTGCGCCCATGCAGCATCCTGGAGAAAAACTCCTTGAACAGTTCATGCAGCCACGAGGGATCAGTCAGAATGGATTAGCCCGCGACCTGCGTGTACCGCCACAGCGGATAAACGAGATCGTCAATGGTCGTCGGTCGATTACCACAGATACTGCCATGCGCTTGGGCTACTATTTCGGTAACTCGCCGTACTTCTGGCTGGAGCTTCAGAACCGTTTCGACCTGGAGCGCGCCGAAGAGACCGGGCTGGCCACCGAGATCAGTCAGGAAGTTCTCCGTTTGCCAGAGACACGGCTGCAACGTCACGGTGGTCGCCAGCGCCAGATATCAGATGCATCATTGCAAACGCATCAATTGATTGCTCGCAAACTGAAGAAGCATCCGCAGTCCGTGCTGGATAAAGCCCGCCGCAATATCCACAAGTGGGGTTGGGATACTGAGCAGCATCCAGCGCCCTACATGACCGCCTGGCGGCAGTTGCTGGATAAACCGGTGGATCAGATTATTAAAATCATCACCTCTCCAGGCGAGAAGGGCACTCTGTTGCGTTCTACCTCCCCGTTTGATGGAGTGCTGACCAAGCTAGAAACACAGCGGGCACTTAAGCTCAATAAAGAGCAGCACTCATGATGCCTTGGGAGCTGGAACATATCTTACGAGCCGCTGGATCAAGTACCGGTAGTAAGACTTTTATTGTCATCGGCTCACAGGCGATCATCGGTAACTACCCAAAAGGGACGAATTTCGAAAACCTGCCGAACGAATTTAAGATGTCACGCGAGGTCGACCTGATCCCGGAACAGGAGGAACTTTGGGAGCTGGTCGAACAGGATTTAGGTGAAAATTCATTGTTTGCCGAGCAGTTTGGCTACTATGCCGATGGCGTGGAGCGGAACACTGCCGTTCTGCCCACAGGCTGGGAGGATCGCCTGATCCCTTTTAAAACCCCTGACACTGGAGGGGTTACAGGTCTCTGTCTGGAGGCTCATGATCTGGTGATCTCCAAGTTGATTGCGGGTCGGATTAAAGATCGGGCCTTCTGTCAGCGGGCCATTGAATTGGGAATGGTTGCCGAAGAAGTTCTGTTGGAACGGTTGGAACGCACCTATGATGTCGAGCAAGTTGTTATCGATGTGGCCAAATGTCAGGTGCGGGAGTATTGTGAAAATCTTCGTCAGGCAGAGGATTTGTTGATGTTGGATGATGATGTGGAAGGTTGAGATGTCCTTTTTGTCAGAATTTATGGAGGATGAAATGCACCGCGTAAAATTTATTCTATTACTGACCCTGGTCCTGTTGCTGCTCTGTGGCAGTTGCTTCGCTGGGAACAACAAGACCTATCGCAAAACCCCCAAGCACCAGGTGGAACTGTACGTCACCAGTTGGTGTCCCTACTGCAAAAAGGCCGAAGCCTATCTGGACCAGCAAGGGGTGGAGTACCGCAAATACGATATCGAAAAAGATGCTGAAGCGGCCAAGCGCAAGAGCCAGCTGGACGCGCGCAAAGGAGTTCCCTTTGCCATGATCAACGGCGTCGCTGTCCACGGCTGGTCAGAAGCCTTGTATGCCAAGGCTTTAAGGAATCGGTAGCGATGAAAGCAATTCTCGAAATCAATGGCCGGTGCCATAGAGGCAACATCGAATACACTTTCCTAGTTATGCACTTCAGTCAAGTGAATGAGTCTATACGGCAGACACCGAAAGCCATTCTTACAGGGATGGGCAGGATGTCCAGGATAAATACCCAAATCTAGATCCTGTATATCCTGCATATCCCTGTGAATACAAATTGGTTTGGATTTTTGTCCAAGGATCCGAACTGGAGCGAAGTGCATAACCACATACACTTTTTTCTCACCATTGCCGAAGACCGAGCGGCCGATCTGCACATGAGTAAAAATGGATTCCCTTGTCGGGACATGTCCGTTGTCAAAGACTGAGCCTTCTGATCCGCTCATTATAGAGCTGTGTTTGGGAGTAGGATAAATAGATAGGATGAATATGTGCTTAAATATGGTGGAATATGAGCACCTCAATTGATGTAGACAACAAATCCAAGAGTCTGTACACGCAAGCCCGTGACATTCTCGCGGCGACCAAAGGTGCTGCAGCAAAGTCCTTTCTAACCGATCTGCCTCCAGCCCAGACGTTGGAGGTACGCGATGTGACAGCATCGGTTCTGCCAATTGTGTCAGCTCTTGGCGATCTCGGCCCTACGGCCCCTGAGACATCAATGCTCGTTGCGGCGGTTCTTGACTCGGCCCAGGCTCAGGCTTGGGGGCAACCATATGTTGCTGAAGATTTTGGTGCCGATTTCGCTGCGCGGGCGGGTTGGTTCGCCATCGCCGATCGTGCTGGGCCACTCGTGATGATCGATGGCCTGGTTGAGATCATGTTGCTCGATGCCAATCTCAAATATCCGATGCATAGCCACGCACCTGAAGAACTCTATCTCGTGCTCGCTGGAGAGGTTTGGTGGGAGGCAGAGGGTGATCCGGAAGCTCCGGCTTGGCGCCGTGCCGGTGAACTGATCCATCATCCACCTCATCGTCGCCACGCATTAACGGCGGGTGACGCGCCGATTCTGCTACTGGCACTTTGGCGTGGCGGTGGATTCGAGAAACCTGCTATTGGTTGAGGTAAGCTGGTGAGCAATCCCAAGGCCTTACGGAGAGACTAGAGATGAAAGCAATTCACGAAATCACCGGCCGGTGTCATTGCGGCAACATCGAATACACGTTTTTCTCCCCTTTGCCGAAGATCGAACTGCCGATCCGCACCTGCGATTGCTCCTTCTGCATCAAACAGGGGGCCTGTTACACCTCGCACCCCAAAGGGCGGCTGCAAGTGCAGATCAAGGACCAGACGCAGGTCAAACCCTACCGTTTCGGCACCGAGACCGCCGATGCGATGCTCTGCTCCATCTGTGGGGTCTATCCTCTCATCACCGCCGAACTGAACGGACAGACCTACGCCTTGCTCAATGCCAACAGCATCAACGGACTGCATATCGACCACGCCGCCATCCCGCCGGCTCTGCACCTGGAGGACTTTTCTGTTAAAGAGCGGATTGAGCGGTGGAAAAAGGCCTGGATCGGGAAGGTTGAGATCGACTCTATCCCCTGAATATCCTGGATGTTTTTAATCCGGGGACATAATCCTGATTTCCAAAAACAGTATTTTACCCCCTGATTTTTCGTTAAGTGAGCGTTCCCCACCAGGCGCCCTCCCACCCCAAAGATCCATCAAAAGGCAGTTGCGAATTCCACTATTGCAGTTAAGCTTTCCTTCTCTTTCAAATAAAGGAGGAAGCCATGCCAATCACTCAGCCCGCTCTGCCTTAGGCCCAAATCGCCCTTGAACCACACTTCAGCGCCCGTACCTTCTAGTTTCATTACGGCAAGCACCACAAGGCCTATGTGGATAACACCAACAAGCTGACCGAGAATACCGACCTTGCAGACAAAGATCTTGAAACCATCATCAGAACCGCGGCCGCAGATTCAGGCAAGAAGGGGCTGTTTAATAACTCTGCCCAGGTCTGGAACCATAGTTTCTTCTGGCAATGCATGAAGCCCGGCGGTGGTGGCAAGCCGGATGGCAACCTATTCCCGCAATTCTAAGAAATAAAGGACTGATTAATGGACTTCGAAACCCTGCGCGCATATCTGCTCGCCAAATCGGGCGCAAAAGAGGACTTTCCCTTCGATACGACGACCCTGGTGCTGAAGGTTGCGGGCAAAATGTTCGCCCTGCTGGGGATCGATGACGACCCGCTGCGGATCAACCTGAAATGCGATCCGGGCAAAGCGGAGATCCTGCGGGAACAGTATCCGGCGGTACGGCCCGGTTATCATATGAACAAGCGCCACTGGAATACGGTGGTGCTGGACGGCTCGCTGCCGGAGGAAGAGATCCGGGTGATGATCGATGAATCCTATACGCTGGTGGTTCAAGGACTGCCGAAAGCCAGGCGCCCTGACAGATGATGTCCTGCTGCGCTGCAGCGGGAGACAATTCCGGGAACAGTATACTTTGCAGAATTTCTACTCAAAAAACTATTCCTTATCATATGCGATATATGCCTCTGTCAGTTATGTGATATAAAGCACTTACGTATTCTTGCTGCACTGCTAATCCTGCTCTATGTCAGGGGCTGACCCCACATGTTTTTGCATATCTGGGAGAATCATGACTCCAACCGACCGCTACGACACATCTAACCTGACCGAAGACCAATATGAACCTGGTTCCGAAGGAACGGTATTAAAGAATCTGCGTGGAATTACCTCACGTGAAGAGATGGAGATCGTTGAAACGGAAGAATTATGGCGAACGCAGGAATATCTGTTGAGTGAAGTCGAGCAGGATCAGATTTTCACCGTTCTGGATGTCTACGGCATGCATCGAACCTGGCTCGAAACTGTCTATTCATGGGCCGGGAACCCACGCCAAGTGAATGTGAGCAAAGACGGCTTTACCTTTGCCATGGCGCATACGATCACTGATATGATGGCGGAGTTTGAACAAAAACAGTTGTCTCGTTACACTCCTTGTCGATTTTCCGATCGCACCGAAATTGCCATGGCACTGGCCGAGGTGCATGTTGAGCTGATGTTGATCCATCCTTTTCGCGAGGGAAACGGCAGGCTCGGTCGTCTGTTGGCGACATTAATGGCATTGCAAGCCGGCTTGCCGCCGCTTGATTTCAGCGACTTGTCCGGTGTCCGCAGAGCGGACTATTTTGTTGCGATTCGCGCAGGGATAGATGTGAATTATGCGCCGATGACGCAGCTTTTCAGCGAAATTATCAAGAAGTCTTTTTGATGGATTCTTTAAAAAGGGATGCGTGTTTAGTTGAAAATCTGCGATCAGTAGTGGAGTCACGCTTAACCGTAACGAAACGACCGGTTGAGGTGTTACGTTTGACCCAAACTCCTTCGATAGCCGAAGAACTTTCAATATTACGGGTCAAAGAGCGTTCACGCTTCGAACGATCTTTTAGATGACTATTTGTCGTTAACAATGTTTTTTTCATGCGCTAAGTGTACAACAACCTTCAGCTTTAGTCAGTAAATTTATCAAACAGAGGTGAGGCATTAAATGACCCCAGCAGTAGGACATGAGGGGTCAGCCAGTTGACTGAGGGCAGGCCACTTATAAAGAAAGAGGGGTGGCCTGTCCTTTTTTTGTCATCTCATTGTGGTGACGATCTTTTCACCTTTTTCAGGAGAGTCTGAACTCTGCTTCCCCCCCAATCACTTAAACGCTTCAAAACAGTCGCTGTAACGCTTAAAATACTTCTGATAAAAATTCTGCGTAATCAGCCGTTCCCGGTAAGCTTTCAGGTTCGGGGGTCCACGGGCGCAAGGTGACGTTGCTGGGCTATTGCTTTATGGAGTCGAAGGGTGCCTGTCACTTTTTGATTGTCTAGTTTTTCTTCTATGGTCGGAAGTCAGGTCCCACTTAAGTTTTGCACCGCCGCCAGTGCCACCCGCACCGCATCCTGCTCTGCCCGCCGTTTGACGGCCAGGTCGACAGATTCGGCAACCAACCGTTCGGCCAACACTGCACAGACACACCCAGCCGCAAAGCCATAGACCAGCCCCATCTTGAACAGGGTCCCGGCCTCCATCTCGTAATTGAGGATCTTCAAATCCCGGTATTCGTCGGTCACCCCGTGCAGGGCGCGTAGCAGCCGCGGGTTGGCCGAGTCGCTCCGTTCCTGCCCCTCGTAGAAGGTGTCGACACTCGCCGTGACACCAAGGTGGGCACGGATGCCAAGCCTTTCTGCCGCTTCGGCCAGCGCCACGGTGATGAACGGATCGGCGGCGGCCGGGTATTCGATCGGGGCGATGTCCTGCGCTGCTCCCTGGCGACAGAGTGCGCTACTTGAGATCACCAGTTCGCAGGCCTTGACCTGCTCGGCGATGCCGCCGCTGGTGCCGACCCGGATGATGCTGCGCATGCCGACCGTTACCAGTTCATTGACGACGATCGAGAGGGAGGGGGCCCCCATGCCGCTGGTTGCGGCGACAAACTTGTGGTCGCCCTCGCTTTGGCACAGGTAGCTGTGCAGGCCGCGGTTCTCGGACAGCGTGGCGAGGCAGGTCACCCCGGCGGTCTCTCTGGCGATGCGCCGGGCCCGCTCCGGGTCACCGCAAAGTAGAGCGACCGTCGGCGGGGCGCTGCCAAGATCTTCCTGGCCGAAGCCGATATGGTAGAGTTTTTGCTGAATCATGGGCCTGCCCTCCGCTTGCATCTGGGAAGTGTCAATTATGGATATCCACTTTACTCAACTTAAATGGGTAAACCCGAAAAGATTTCACCGCAGAGATCAGAAAGGTCGCGGAGAGATTCAAAGCAAGCTTGATTATCTCTGCGTTCTTTGCGCTCTCGCCTCAAGGCGCCTACTTCTGGCGAGTATGTGAAGCGAACGGGCGGTAAATAGAATTACAAACTCTGGGAACGCCTGGTGGAGCCAAGTGCATAACCAGAATGTCAATTTTAGTATTTTACGCAAGGAAATCAACCAGCTTACAGATTGGAAACGTCGGGGCTAAGGTGCAGGCATCTGCGGAGCCAGCCCCCTGACTGACCAATCGATTCAAACAAAAAAAGGTGCCCGGCGGCACCCTTTTTTAATCCATCAACAAATCACCGTTCTCACTGCTTTAATGCTTCATGAAACACCTAATCGTCAAGCGGAACTGACCACCGCCAGGATCTCCGCCGGACTCTCTCCAAGGCCGTGAAATCTGTGACTGCGGGAGGCGTCCAGATAGGCGCTGTCGCCCTTTTTGAGCTGGTAGGTTTTACCGTCGTACAGCAGCTCAATGGCACCCTCCACCACGAACACGAATTCCTGGCCGTCGTGGGCAATCGGCGGGCCTTTCGGGGCCTGGGGGTCGAATGACAACATAAATGGCTCCATGACATGACCGACAGTGCCCGGCCGCGTCAGGGTGCCGTAAGCATAGCCCTGTTCGGTATTGCCCTGCTGCCCCCCGTAGGATTCTCCCGTACGGCAGATGGTTAAAGATTCCGAAACCGTTCCGCCACCATGCAGGAGTCCTTCGAACTTGGAGCCCAGAATTCGGGAAAGATTGATCACGACGCCTACCGAAGGAACCGCGCTCCCATTTTCATAGGCCTGCAACTGTGACACTTCCAGCCCGGCCAGTTTACAGACCTCTTGCTGGGTCAGCCCCTGGGCTTCGCGTAATTTCTGAACACGTTCACCAACATACTTGCGCATAGCGTCCCTTTTTTGGTCTTAAAATTCTGGTTTCTGGTTATCTACTTCACGCCACCAATAAGCAAGAAATGCCAAAATTATATCACCATCCCTTCTGAGCATAACGGTCGATCCTCTTGATGAGTCGAACCGGCTGCCCTTTGGCGAAAACGGATGCAACCTCAGTAAGTAAATCGGGAGGAAAAAATGACTCGTTTGCCGGTCCCGGAAGCTCCATCCTCGTTCTCTCGTTCCCCCCAGAGGTATTCAGCGCCGAGGGAAACATTTTTATAAGGAGCCCAGATAAGATCAACAGCGACATAGGTCGTGTTATCAAAGGTGTCCCCACTGACAAAACCCGGGTTATCTGAGTTTACATAGCCATAGGCCAGGTTTGAGCGAAACTTTTCAGACCAGGAATGTTGAATGCCGCCGTAGGAGCCAAAGACACCTATCGTTACCAACTCTGAGCTGCTGGAATCAAACACCGCTTCTTTCGGCCCACCTTTAAGTTGTGAGCCGTAGCCGTCGCCATAATGCAGCATGAATTTAAAGTTGTCCTTCGGCCCCAGGAAAGGCAGTCCCGGTTGGGGTAAGGGGAAGGCACCCGGGGTGTAGCGAGCGAAACTTTCATCCACCGAGTGTCTTCCAACCCTAAATCCTCGTTCCGGTGTTAAGGGAACTTGGATGAGTCCGAATCGTTATTGGAGAAGCAGCGTGTTTAAGATGTCTCTTTGACTACTACTGTCTCGGGATCTTTGTGATCGATCTCTGATGTAGCACCCTTGAAATTTTTTAAAGTTTCCGCTTCGATCTGTCTCCGGCCATCTTAACGCACTATTACTTGGCCAGGTCCGCAGCCGTATCGGACTTGATGTTGTACCCGCCGGCCATGGGGATGAACATGCCGGTGGCGAACATGTTGCGCCCGTCAAGTAGACTGACGGCAGTGTGTGCCACTTCACTCGTCTCACCGAAACGCCCAACCGGGATCTTCTTGGAGACGGCCGCCATCTTGTCGGGGCCGCCCAGGGTCTTCACCGCGTCAGGATAGTTCATGAAGTTCGAACCGATAGCGTTGCCGACGACCCCCTTGGGCGCACCCGTCATGGCGGCGCATTGGACCATCATATTCGCTGCCGCGCATATTGAGTTCGGCAATAAATCGTTCACGATCTTTTGGATTATTCCAGCGACCGAGAGACCCTTCGGCAATCAACTCTTCGGGGCTGTCAAAATCATACATCATGGCCAGGGCGTCGTTGACAAATAAAAATCGACCATCTGGCATTGAACTAAAAACCCCGACGATAGCATCATCAACCAGACCGCGGTACTTGGCTTCGCTTTTTTCGAGCGCCTCTTCTGTCAGCTTACGTTCCGTAACATCCCGCGCGACAGAAAAGACCTGTTCTTCTTCCAGCATTGGAAATGAATTCCAGGAGACCCAACGATAGGAGCCGTCTTTACATCGATAGCGGTTTTCAAAACCAACGGCCGGGATGCCTTTTTTAAGTTGCTCTGCGGCTTCAATAGTCGATTGTTGGTCATCCGGATGAACAAAACTCAACCACGAACTGCTTAACAGTTCATCTATGCTCCATCCCAAGGCCAGATTCCAGGCAGAATTGAGCTGCTTGAAATTACCGTCAAAACCCGCAATACTCAGCATATCAATTGATTTGTTGAAAAACTGGTCCCGCTCCGATTCCGCCCGTTTTCTTTCCCTTATCTCCTTTTGAATGGAATCAAACTGGATTGCATTTTTCAAAGAAATCGCTGCCTGCCCCGAGATGATATCCAGAATTTTCAGTCTCTCCGATGTAAAAGCCCCTTTGGTCAGATTGTTCTCCAGGTACAGAATGCCACTGATCTGCCCCTGGTTGACAAGTGGTGAGCACAGGATGGATCTCGACTGACGCTTTTGAATGGTAGGATCAGCAGTGAACTCTCCCTTGTTGGCAGCATCCTCAAATACAACTTTTTCTTTTGTGCGGGCCACATAATTGACGATTCTCTGGGGCACCACGTCGTTCTCATCAATCCTCACTTGTTTTTGAGAAAATGCTTCGCTTTCTTGGATATCACCTTCTGCCACCACAATCCATTGACCTTCCTCCCCCATGACCAGGAACCATTTTTTCTACCTCTAGAGTATGCAGGAGCTGGTGGGTGAAAAATGCGTTTCCTCCCATTTTAGAATAGACAAGTCGGGCCAAAGGGACACTTTCCGATTGACTGCAATGCAAGGTGTCTGCATTAAGGGCGTTGACATCAGCTTCTGTAAGGTTTTGCAAGTTTATCTGTTCCAGATTGACATCCCCTTGTTGCAGCTCCTTTTTGCTGGTTGTCAATGGATGGGTCGCATCTACTTCGTTATCCCGATAGGCGCCAATGATCAGAAAATGGGCCAGGTCCGGATCGGTGAGCAATACTTTCTGCAGGTTTAGTGAGGCCGCATCAATCCACTGTAAATCGTCCAAAAATATCACAAGGGGATGCTCTTTTTGAGCTATAACCTTGACGAAATTTTGGAATACTAGGTTAAAACGGTTCTGCGCTTCCTGCCCGCCCAATTGCAGCACTTTGGGCTGCGGGCCGATGACCAGTTCCAGATTGGGGATGACATCGATAATCAGCTTTCCGTTCAAACCCACGGCTTCCAGGATCTGCACTTTCCACCCATCCAACCGGCTATCGCTTTCCATTAAAAGTTGGCTCACCAATCCGCTGAAGGCTTGCCCCCAGGCAAAATAGGGAAAGTTGCGCTGGTATTGGTTGAACTTGCCCTCGATGAAAAACCCACGTTTGGCGGTAATTACTTTGTGGACCTCATGCACCAGCACGCTTTTGCCCACTCCGGAGTATCCCGCCACCAGAAAGAGTTCCTTGCCGCCTTGCGAGGTCCGCTCGAACGAGTCGAGCAGGGATGCGATCTCGCGCTCCCCCCATAGAGCTTTTGTGGGATGGAGAATCTTCCGGTCAGATCCGATTCCCCCAATTTAAACTCTTCAATCTTGCCGGTATTCACGAGTTGGGTCGCGCAGAGATTCAGGTCGTGTTGCAATCCCAAGGCGGACTGGTAGCGGTTCTCCGCATTCTCCTCCAGCAGCTATTGAATCACTCTCCGAGCCTGTTCGCTGGCGTAACGCTTTCCCAGGGGTTGGCGATGCCGTGTCGCCCAGTCGGTGAGCGTGGTTGTCCCTAAGGGGGACGAATCGACGGTCAGAAGACCGGCCAATCACCACGAACTTATAGGAAAGAGTACGAAATAGATTGCAATTATCAGATATTTAACTACAATTATTGTATCTCAATAATGCAATAACAATAATAGTTGTTCAGGGGGATGAACCATGACATCACCATTCAAATTTCAGGTGCTTTCAGCCGATGCGCCTTTCTGTAACCGGGTCAAGGAACAGGAAGAGCTGAAGAACTATGCTCTGGCAAAAGCCAATGTGGTGATCTTCTCACCACGCCGTTATGGCAAGACCTCCCTGGTCGATCGAGTGCAGAAATCACTTGCCGATGATGACGCGATTACCATCTATGCCGATTTCTACGGGGTTTCGTCTATCGCTGATGTGGCGGCTTTTCTCGCCAAGGCGGTTTTTAAAGTCACCGCCCAAAGTGACTCCCTGCTCAACCGGGCCATGCGAACCTTCAAGAACTTTCGCCCTTCGCTGGTCGCCCGGCCGGATGAAAAAAGCGGCTTCTCTTTATCTCTGCAGGTCTTGCAGGAAAGTCGTCCGGGGCTGGATCTGTTGGAGGAAACCTTAGAGGCGCTGGGGACATTCATTGAAGAGAGTGACCAGCTGGTGCATATCGTGCTGGATGAATTCCAGGAGATCACCAAGCTCGCAGAAGTTCTCCAAGTGGAAGGGGTGATGCGCCAACACATTCAGCGGCACGAGGCCAGCTACTTTTTCGTCGGCAGTCGGCGCTCACTGTTGCTGAGCATGTTTAACGAACGGCAGCGCCCGTTCTATCAAAGTGCGGTCAATTACGAACTGACCCCGCTGCCGCGCGATGAGTTTGCCGTCTTCATCCAAACCCTCTGCATAACGGCCGGCAAGCAGTGTGACACCACTGTGGCAGAATCTATTGTCGATGCGGTCAACTGTTATCCGTTGTACGCCCAGAAACTGGCATTTTTTTCCTTCAACGCGGCAACAGGAGAGTCTATCGACCAAGCCGCCGTCGAGCGCGGTATCCGAATGCTCATCCAGGAAAGGGGACGGAATTTTGAAGAAACCCTCGCTGAGATCCCGGTCAAGCAGGTGGCCCTGTTGCGTGCACTGGCGATTGACCCGACGACGTCACTGTACTCCCAGGACTACATGAAGCGACATGATCTTGGTTCGCAAGGGGCCATTCAAAATTCGGTTAAAAAGTTGGTCACTATGGACCTGATTGAAAAGGATGCCAAAGATATCTGGCGGGTTGTTGATCCAGTATTAGCGCTTTGGCTGCGAGAGCAATTTAGTTGATTGGGGCAGGTGAGGGAAACAGAGGGGGAATTATCAGGAGATGAAAGGGGAGCCGAATGTTCGCATACTGTTGTCCTGAAGAGAGAGCCTCGGGGGGCCCCTCACTGCTGAGATTTAAAGCCAGCAGTGAGACGAAAACTCGCGTTGATCGGACAGTCGTTCCTGGATTGCTGGCTGGCGGCGGTTGGCGACACTCGAAGGAGAAAAGCGAAGATGGTAAACAATAGGAATTTGCTGACGTTTATGTGAGCCGACTGAGGCATTGGTAAATGCTTCCTGATAAGCCAATCGGCTTGCAAATGAAGCGATTATGCGTCACAATCGCTTCTAAAAGTGGAGCGAATTGTGGTTAAAAGCACGAGGAAATATCTTTGGCAGCACTCTAGCTGGACAGACTTTCAATGGGACGGTTCTGCTCTCCTGGAAGTTCATGGCCATTGCCGTTTTGAGCAGGGATTGCTTCGAGCGCAGGTTGAGGCTCTTGGCCTTGAGGAGCGGTTAGAGGCTCAGGCGGAAGTTTTGGTCGAAGAGGCGCTAAAGACTTCGGCAATCGAAGGAGAAATCCTCGATCCACAGCAGGTGCGCTCTTCAGTTGCAAGGCGTCTGGGGTTGCCAGATGCCGGCTTACGTCAGCCTGAGCGGACGGTTGAAGGGCTCGTAGAGATTCTGCTTGATGCGACACAAAACCATGATGCCCCGTTAACCGCAGATCGGCTGAAAGGGTGGCAGGCAGCACTCTTTCCCACCGGCTACTCAGGGATGCATAAAATCATTGCTGGCGATTGGCGCCAGGATGTTATGCAGGTTGTTTCCGGCCCCGTCGGTCGAGAGAAGGTCCATTATGAGGCGCCACCAGCGGACCAACTTGATCAGCACGTGCAGCCGCTGCTCGGTTGGTGGAACGCGCCGCCAAAAGGGCTAGATGGCCTGCTGCGGGCGGGCATTGCGCATCTTTGGTTCGTGACACTGCACCCTTTCGACGATGGCAATGGTCGGGTCGGACGAACCTTGGCGGAGATGGCGCTGGCAGCGGACGAACAACTGGCGACGCGCTATTACAGCCTGTCCGGGCAGATCATGGCAGAACGTGACGTATACTATCATGCGCTGCAAACTGCGCAGCAGGGTTCCGGCGACATCACCGAGTGGCTTCAGTGGTTCATGGCATGTTTGTGCCGGTCAATGCAGAACTCACGGGACCTGATCGGCCGGGTTCTGCGAAAAGCT
>CAMYNC010000120.1 GCA_947259685.1 uncultured Desulfuromonadales bacterium
AATGGTGGAGGGGGGAGGATTCGAACCTCCGAAGTCTACGACGTCAGATTTACAGTCTGATCCCTTTGGCCACTCGGGAACCCCTCCAGGGGACTTCTATATATTCTATTTTTTCGGGCGATGCCCGCCGACTCCAACTGGAGCTGGCGACAGGAATTGAACCCGCAACATCCTCATTACAAGTGAGGTGCTCTACCAGTTGAGCTACGCCAGCACAAGGCGGGATTTATACCCTATGAAAAACCCGATTGCAAGGAAAAAATCTCCCGCTGTTTTTGCAGCCCGCTGCTGGCGCGGCAGCGAAGGATTTATAGTGCATTACCATGAGCCTGTCAAGAATTAAGCCGGGAAAAAATCCCTGCGCCTTAAAGCCAGCCGGCTCCGCAACACCGGCACCCGGCAAACGCCTCCTTGAGAGCGACATCTGTATTCCCAAAGAGATTCAATAATTCAGTTTGGCATCTTTCCAATACTTGCTGCCGGTTAAATTTACTTTGGCCATCAGACCTGCTTTGGTCATCGTGTAAATACCGACTTCGGAGCTGATCGAGACCTCACCGGTCGCAGAACCACCCCGATCCTGGGCCTTGGCAGCGGCATCAGCCTGACCACCAAACTCCCAGCCGCTAGTGACGAACCGCTCGAAAGCCTGGCGACTATGGAAGACAAAGACAACCCGAATATCCTGTACCCCCAGGCCAAGCCCGACGTCGACCTGGGCCATCTTCATGTAAGTTTGACGGCCGGTGGCCTGATCGACAGCCACGCCGTAGCCGCCGCCACCGCCCAGATAAACGATTTGGGCGTTAATATTACTGAAGACCGCATAGCCGTCAGCGCGCTCAATATTCCCGCGGGCTGCGGGACGCTGCCGGTAGAGTTCGGCCAGAGTCTCCTGCCGCATGCTTTCTATGGCGGTACGCTTACTGGCCAGCGTTTCCCCGCGGGGGGACAGGCAGCCGCTGACCAGGCCGAACAGAACCACAGCTAGCGAGAACTGCAAAAATTTATTCATAGGTGAATACCTCCAAGATCATTAAGTTAGCATTTCATCCAGAGCATTCCTGGCAAGCAGGCATTCGGCTCCTCAGCGGCCAGCGGCCTGTCTGACCACCTCAAACAGGGCAATTCCAGCGGCCACCGAAGCGTTCAGCGAGCCAACTCGACCCTGCATAGGAATAGCCAGTAAGCCATCACAATGTTTGCGGATATTCGGTCGCAATCCCTTACCTTCGCTGCCGACCACCAGCGCCAGATCGCCGCCCAGATCGAAATCGAAAAGAGCCTGCGCAGCCTCGTCGCCAGCCAGGCCATAACACCAGATATTTTCTTTCTTCAGGCTCTCGATCGCCCGCGCCAGATTGGTCACCTGACAGAGCGGCAAACTTGTCAAAGCTCCGGCAGCCGTCTTTTCGACCACCGGAGTTACCGGGCAGGAACGATCCTTGGCAACGATAACACCATGACAGCCGGCGACTTCGGCACTGCGCAGAATTGCGCCAAAATTGTGCGGATCGGTAATGCCATCGAGCAGCAGAAAAAAAGCGGGTCGCTCACTGCTGCGCCAGGCAGTAATAAGCTGTTCCATTCCGGTATACTGAAAAGGCTCGATCCGCAGCAGCACCCCTTGATGGTGGCTGTGTCCCGCTAGCCGATCGAGATCTTTGCGTTCACGAAACCTGACCGGAAGCTGTTGCCGGCGCGCTTGCTCCAGGAGTTTGGTCTGCCGTGGATTCTGCCCCTCGCTGATCACCAGCAATTCGAGCGGCATGCGCCCTTCGCCATCCAAGGCCGCCTGAACCGGATTGATTCCATAGAGATAATCGGCCATCAGCCAGGCAATGCGGCTTCGATTTCGGCGAGAATCTTACCGGCAGCAGCCAGTGGGTCAGCGGCCGCAGAGATCGGCCGACCGATCACTAAGGCAGTCGCCCCGGCAGAAATGGCTTCGGCCGGCGTAGCCACCCGCTTCTGATCATCCAGCGAAGCAAACGCTGGCCGCACCCCCGGTGTGACAATCTGGAAGTCCTCGCCGCAAGCGGCACGGATCAACGCAACCTCTTTGGGTGAAGCAACCACGCCGTCAAAGCCGGCATCCTTTGCCAACCGGGCCAGCCGCGGCACCATTTCGGCCACCGCTCGATCAATCCCAACTCCACGCAGGGTTTCTTCGGTGGAGGAGGTGAGAATGGTGACCGCCAACATGATCGGCCTCTCGATACCGGCCTTGGTGCAATAGGCAGCAACCTCTTCGACAGTTTTGCGCATCATCTCAGCACCGCCTAAGGCATGCACGTTGAACATTTTCACCCCCAGCTTGCAGGCCTCGACCGCAGCTTTGGCGACGGTATTCGGAATATCGTGATACTTGAGATCGAGAAAAACCTCGCCGCCCCGCTCGCGCACCATCTGCACCACTTCCGGGCCGCACTTGGTAAACAACTGTTTGCCGATTTTGAACAGCCCGACATTGTCCTGCAACTGCCCCACCCAGGCTTCCGCCTGGCTGAATTCATCGACATCCAGCGCAAAAATCAGTCGCCGCTTGGCATTCTCTGTCATTCGGTCCTCCCGATCAAATCTCTCACCCGGCCGGTGATATCCTGCACGCGGGCGATCAGCGGCTTCGCCTGTTCAGCATTCAGCTCGCGGCGCACCGCCATAGTTTCCAAAAAGACCAGCTCGCAGAGCGAATCGGCCAGCAATTTTTTCTTGTCACCCTCTTCGAGACCCGTCAGGTTAGCGACCACCCGATTGCCATCAAGGGCTCCGTCCTCCAGCAGCTCGACATCGCGCAGCACAAAGGAATAAGGCTGCGGAAGCTCGCGCAGATATTGGGCCGTTTCCTGGGGGAAGCCTGGGCAAACCTTACTCATCCGCGTGTAGATCGCCTTGAGCAGACTGTTATAAATGGCCAGGATCTGCCCCAGGTCCCCCTCGATCTCAGCCGTCGGAGCATCCTCAATCCGCACGCAGCCCTTTTCAAGCAAAGCATACAGAATGCGCATCCCGTCAAATTCGCGCACCCCGGTCTTGCGAAACAGATCACGGGCACTCTGTTGCCCGCTTTGCGCAAAGTTCAGCATGCGTACTTCCAGTTGGTCCAATTTGGACGAGCTTTTGCCGGTCGGCATCGGGAAATGATCCAGCGAGATAATCCGCCGCATGAACAGGGCACGCTCATCTTGCCGGCGCAAGCCCTCCATAATCAGATTCTGGGTACTCATCGACAAGCGGAGAATCTGCTCCTGGTCGAGGCCAAGAGATTGGAAAAAGAACCCACCGGCATGGAAAGCGAACAGGTTATAGACGATACTCTCAACCTGGCTGCGAGCTGCCAACCAAAGGTCTTTGGGTGTGACATCGCCACGCTGCACCAGTAGTTTTCCCAGGGTGGTGCGCCCGATCGCCAGTTGCCGGGCCTGCTGCAGGGCTTCGCGACCCACCTTGCCAAGAGAAAAGAGCACTTCCCCCAGGTCATCGCGGGCGAAGGTACTGGTGGCAAAAACGATTTCCCCCTGCTGGAAATAAAGCGCTTTACTGCCGCCATCCAGCTCAAAATGGAGGATGCCAGTCTTGCGGAACATATTGAAAAATGAGAGCAGATCAGGAATTGAAATTTCCCCCAGAGAGCCGGACAGCAGCACTGGTCCGGAGCTGTCTGGACGGGCCAGAAACAGATGATGAGAAGAGGCAGAAACCGCCTGCAAGCCTTCATCACCAAGCTGATGACGCACCGCCAGCGGCAGCTTCAACATCCCGTTGGCATCGATCTTCAACTCGCTCATCCACTCCCCTCGGCACGCAACGACATCTACCGCCGACTTCAGTTGGCGTCCAGGGCCTCAGCGACCAATTGAGCAAGGGCCCCGGCAGCCTCGGCAACCGGCAGCAAGGTCATCTCACCACTGGCACGTTGCTTCAGTTCGACCTTGGCCTCTTTGAGATTGCGGGAGCCGACGGTCAAGCGCAGCGGAATGCCGATCAGGTCGGCATCTTTGAACTTGATCCCCGGCCGCTCATCACGGTCATCGAGCAGCACTTCGATGCCCAGGTCGAGTAATTGCTGATAAAGCTGCTCCGAGGTTTCGCGCACCGCTTCATCCTTCGGGTTAACCATCGACACCAGCACCTGAAAAGGTGCCAGCGGCATCGGCAGAGCCATGCCGTTTTCGTCGTGGTTCTGCTCAATCGCCGCCGCCACCGTGCGGCCGACTCCGATCCCGTAACAGCCCATCACCAGCGTGCGGGCCTTGCCGGAATCGTCAAGGACGGTGGCATTCATCGCCTCGGAATATTTGGTGCCGAGCTTGAAGACATGGCCGACCTCGATACCTCGCCAGCTCTCCAGCTGGCCGCAATCACAGCGCGGGCAAGGGTCGCCGCCGACCGCCTGACGCAGATCGGCAAACTGGCTGACCTTAAAATCACGGCCGAGATTGGCGCCGGTGTAATGCCGGTCAACCGCATTGCCGCCGACCACGAAATCGGCCATCCCTTTGACTTCGCCATCGGCAATCACCCGGATCTGCAAGCCGATCGGTCCGGCAAAACCGGTCGGGGCGCCGGTGGTTTTCTTCACCAGCTCTTCTTCGGCCATTATTGCCCAGTCAACGTCGAGCAGGTTGGCCAGTTTAATTTCGTTCAGCTCACGGTCACCGCGCAGCAGCACCGCCACCAGCTCATCTTCGGAAGTCTGGACGATCAGCGTCTTCACCAGCTGGCTCGGCTCAATGTTAAGAAAAGCGGCAACCTCTTCGATACTTTTTTGATTCGGGGTAGCAACCTTCTGCAGCTCAGCGCTGGCGATAGGGGTCTGTTGTTCACGGTAGATCAGCTCGGCCTTTTCCACGTTGGCGGCGTATTCGCAGGCATCGCAGGAAACGATGGCATCTTCACCAGAATCAGCCAGCACCATGAATTCATGCGAAAAGGCGCCACCGATGGCACCACTGTCCGCCTCAACAGCCCGGAACCTCAACCCGCAACGCTGGAAGATCCGCCGGTATGCCTGGTACATCTTGTCGTAAGCTTTATCTGCGCCCTCATCATCGATATCGAAGGAGTAAGCATCCTTCATAATGAATTCGCGGCCACGCATCAACCCGAAGCGGGGACGGATTTCATCGCGGAACTTGGTTTGGATCTGATAGAGGTTCAGCGGTAGCTGCCGGTAGGAGTTGACCGTGTTGCGGACGATGTCAGTAATCACCTCTTCATGAGTCGGCCCCATGCAGAACTCGGTCGCCTTGCGGTCCTTAAAGCGCAGTAGCTCCTTGCCGTATTTTTCCCAGCGTCCCGACTCCTGCCAGAGTTCAGCCGGATTAGCCATCGGCATCAGACACTCAATGGCGCCAGTACGATCCAACTCTTCGCGGATGATCTGCTCCATTTTGCGGATCGAGCGCAAACCGAAGGGCATATAACTATAGATACCTGCCGCAACCTTGCGGATCATCCCGGCACGCATCATCAGCTGATGGCTGATGATTTCGGCGTCGGCAGGGTCTTCTTTCAGGGTCGGCAACAGATACTGGGTATAACGCATGGGGCTGGTCCTGTTTGTTGGATTTCAAATGATTACCAATATGACTGTCAAGAAGAGGGAAATTAACCCGTTTCACGCTGAAAAGCAAGCCACTTGCCGCCTCTCCCCGACTTAACTGCTGGCGAAGAATCCCCCTCCCGCTTCGGTTGTTGCCCTTGCTATAGCGCCAGCAGCGCTTATTCTTTAAGTAGATATCGGCTGACCATCCACCCAACCAAAGGAAGAGCCATGCCCGACCGTCTCGAAATTACCAAGAACTGGCTGCCGCGCTACACGGGGATGCCACTCGACCGCTTCGGCGACTACATCCTGCTGACCAACTTCCGGCACTATATGAACAAATTTGCGGAAATGTTCCATTGCGATATCCAGGGTGAAAACCGGCCGATGCAGGCTGCTACCAACAGTAGCGGCTTGACGATTATAAACTTCGGCATCGGCTCGGCGAACGCCGCGACCATCATGGACCTGCTGAGCGCCATCCAACCGAAAGGGGTCCTGTTCCTCGGTAAATGCGGCGGGCTGAAGAAATCGACCGAGATCGGCCACTTTATCCTGCCGAACGCCGCCATCCGCGGCGAAGGGACCAGTAACGATTATTTTCCCGCCGAGGTTCCGGCGCTGCCCTCATTCAAACTACACAAATTTGTCTCCGAAAAGATTCTTGAATACGGTCACGACTACCGCACCGGGGTGGTCTATTCGACCAATCGGCGCATCTGGGAACATGACCAGGACTTTCTGGAAAAACTGCAAAAGATGACCAGTATCGGTATCGACATGGAAACCGCCACGATCTTTATCGTCGGCCACTACAACGTCATCGCCCGTGGTGCGCTATTGCTGGTCTCGGATGTGCCGCTAACGCCGGAGGGGGTAAAAACCGAGGAATCGGATCAGCAGGTCACCAAACAATGGGCCGATAGCCACCTGCGGATCGGTATCGATGCAATGACCGAGATCGGTGAGAAGGGGGAAAAGATCAAACATTTTCAGTATTGAGATTTAAGCACTCACCCAATCATTTCAGCAAGCAAATCATCATAAACCTCCGCCATCAGGCTCCAGTCGTATCTGGCAACCAGGGACTGCCGTGTTTCGCTGCGCAGCGCGGCAACATTCTGGCACAACTGCCGCAGACGCCCGACCAGATCATCGAAGTCGCGATAAAAATATCCGGCATGCCGTTCTTCCGGCAGATGCTCAGGATAGGCAAGACGCTTGGGCAGCAGCGGCTGACAGTTGCAATAGATCGCCTGCACCACGCTGACGCCGAAAAAATCGTGGATCGAGGTCACCGGCTGGATATCGGCCCGCCAGAGCCAGCCAGCGTAATCGGCGAACCTGTCCAGGTAACCCCAATGGACAATCCGACTGTCGAGCCTGGTGCGCGCCTCGGCAAAAATAGCCGGCTGCTGCCGATAGGATTCGCCTAACACGACCAGTTCGAAATCGACACCCTGTTCCTGCAGGACAAACAGGGCACGGAAAAACTCCTGAGGATTTTTATCGTACTCCCAGCGGTGGTTCCAAAGTAGCAGTGGTGGCCTTTGCTCTGCGCTCTCCGGCGCAGGGCAAAACTCGTCAAACCGCCGCAGATCGATTCCCAACTGCAGGGTGTGGCTTTTCGCGGCGATCTGCGCGACCGTTTCGATCTCGGTGTTATCGGGGAAGGCGGCCAGATATCGAGGCAATTCGGCCAGAAAGTCCCGCCGGTGATAGTCGGAATTGAACAGCACCTGATCGGCACAAAGCGCAGAAGTGTAGTTAATAAACTGATAGTGGGCATCGCGCTGCAAAGCGGGGTCGGCATCGCTCGACGACCAAGGGTAGCTGAGTTGGTTTTCGTGAAAATAGACTGCGCTGGGAATATCGGCGGTTAGCCTGCGGGTCAACGCCAGGAAAGTCGTCAGGTCGAGCATGTCGGTAGCCAGCAGCAGCTCAGGCCGGTATCCGGAAGCGAGAAACTTCCGCGCCAGGGTCACTGCGCCACCATGCATCCGCCACTTCCAGTACTTCCCCTCCAAACCGAGAATCCGCACCTGGTGGCGACTGTGAGCCGCATACTCTTTTGCCCAGGCAGCGTGCGAACCGACCAGAAAGGGTTCGAGCAGCAGAATTTCCATCGCCGGCTATTCCCGATCTGCCAGTTCTTCCACCATCTGCCAGGCGGCTTCCACCAAGGCATCTGCTAACTCATTCTGCGGCACCTTGCGCACCACCTCGCCGCGCCGGAACAGCAGCCCCTGCCCCTTGCCACCGGCAATCCCCAGATCAGCCTCGCGGGCTTCCCCAGGGCCGTTGACCACACAGCCCATCACCGCAATGGTCAAGGCTTGCGGCAGATCGTGCAGGCGCTGTTCGACCTCTTCAGCGATCTCAATCAGATCGATCTGGCAGCGGCCGCAGGTCGGACAGCTGACGAACACCGGGCCGCGCTCGCGCAGCTCAAGGCTTTTGAGAATTTCAAAGCCGACCCGCACCTCTTCAACCGGATCGCCGGTCAAGGAAACCCGTAGCGTGTCGCCGATACCGTCGTAAAGAAGGGCTCCCAGGCCGATGGCCGTTTTGATGGTCCCGCTCCAGGTGGTCCCCGCCTCAGTGACGCCGATATGTAAGGGGTAATCAACCTGCTTGGCGAGCAGCCGGTAGGCTTCGACAGTGCGGCGGATATCCGAGGCTTTGAGACTGACCTTGATTTCCGGATACTTGAGTTCTTCGAGAATCCGGATATGCCCCAGGGCGCTTTCAGCCATCGCTTCGGCGGTCGGGTGACCGTATTTCTGCAGCAACTCTTTTTCCAGCGAACCGCCATTAACCCCGATGCGGATCGGCACCCCGCGCTCACGGCAGGCGCTGACCACCTCTTCTACCTTCCAGCGCTCACCGATGTTGCCGGGATTCAGACGCAGGCCATCCACCCCCCGTTGCACCGCGGTCAACGCCAGCTGGTAATCGAAATGGATATCGGCGATCAGCGGAATCTGCATCTCCTGGCGGATCGCCCCCAGGCTATCGGCCGCCTGCTGATCCGGCACCGCGCAGCGCACCACCTCACAACCGGCGGCCTGCAGCGCTTCGATCTGCGCCAGGGTCGCGGCAACATCTCGGGTATCGGTGCTACACATCGATTGCACGGAAACCGGCGCATCACCACCGATGGCCAGGTTGCCGAGTTTAATCTGACGGGATTGACGGCGCATAGAGAAAATTCCTTGAGGATTGAAGATGCAAAGGATGGATGAGCTTAGCGAGTGGCGATTGTTGAAGTCAAGTGAACTTCAATCAAACTATCGTAGGGTGGATCAAGGAGCGAAGCGACGGATCCACCATTTTCCAGCACCGCCGTCCCGACATGCCTCGGTGGATTCGCTACGCTTAATCCACCCTACAAAGGGGACGATTTTTTCGCATTCAAAACCGTATGAACCGGCATCACTCCAAATCCAAACCCGCAATCCCTTGCGGTACGCTGCTTCCCCAATCGGCTTCATACCACCAAATACCCCATACCGACAAGATTGAAACTCGCTAACCTGACAGGGTAAGGCGAGTCTACCCAAATTTTCCGGCGATAAGCAAGCACCCTTCACCTGGCCAGGCAAATATCTATCCTGTTTGACAGCCAATCATCACTGAGAGTAATCTGCGAATCCCCATACCGGGACTTATCCATCTGACCAATTAAAGAAAAGAAGGTTTTGTGAAAAAGCAGCCAAAGAAAAAACAACCGGCCCGCGACACCCTGAAACTGACCATCGAGCAACTCGATAACGAAGGAATCGGCCTGGCCCGGCACGAGGGAAAAACCGCCCTGGTGCAGGGGGCACTGCCAGGGGAAACGGTGATCGCCGAAGTTGAACATATCGGCCGCACCCATATCTACACCCAGCTGCGCAAGGTGCTGCGCAATGCGCCGCAGCGCACCGCCAATATCCCCTGCAAAAAAGAACTCGACTGCCTCGGCTGCCCGCTGATCGGCATGAAGTACCAGGCGCAGCTCGACTACAAACGCCAGCGGGTGACCAGCGCCCTCGCCGCCCAGGGCTTACTCCAAGAGGAGCTGGTCGCGCCGACCCTGGCCTCTGAGCCACCGTTGAACTACCGCGCCAGCGCCAAGCTGGTCTTCGGCCGCAAGCGGGATAAGATCTCGATCGGCCTCTACCGACGCGGTAGCCACCAGGTGGTCGATAGCGGCGATTGTCCAGTACACCACCCGCTGATCAACCGGATTGTAGCGGTGGTGCATGACGAGGTGCAGCGGCAGGGCATTTCAATCTACAGCCCGAAACACCAAAACGGCATGCTCCGCTACCTGCTGATCCGCGTCAGCCCGAGTAACGAAAAAGCCCTGGTCACCTTTGTCAGCAACTTCCGCGATCTGCAGCAGCTGCCGAAACTGGGCAAGCGGCTGATGCATAAGGTACCGGAAGTGATCGGCGTGCATCAGAACGTCAACAGCTCCACCGGCAATGTCATCCTGGGCCAGGAAACCCTCAAACTGCACGGCTTTCCCGACCTGATCGAGCGGGTCGGAGAAATCCGCCTGCGGATCTCCCCGGAAGCCTTTTTCCAGGTCAACACCCGGCAGGCGACCAACA
This sequence comes from uncultured Desulfuromonadales bacterium, assembly GCA_947259685.1. Next base: position 10,150 of record CAMYNC010000120.1, read on the forward strand.
TCTATCAGCTGGTCCGCCAGTGGGCCGGGCTGACCAGGCAGCAGACCGCCATCGACCTTTACTGCGGCATCGGCGGTATCGCCCTGCACCTGGCCAAGGATGCCAGGCAGGTGTTCGGCATCGAATACCTCGACGAGGCAGTGCGCAACGCCACCGACAACGCCAGGCTCAATGAGCTGGACAATTGCCGGTTCATCGCCGGCGATGCCGCAGAGGAGCTGCAGAAGCTCGCCGCCCAACGGATCAAACCGACGCTGGCGACCCTCAACCCGCCGCGCAAGGGATGCTCGGAAGAATTGCTGCAATCGCTCTGTGAGCTGGCGCCGCAACAGATCATCTACGTCTCCTGCGATCCAGACAGTCTGGCGCATGACTTGAAGGTGCTGGTCAGCCGCGGCTATCGCCTGGCCAAGGTGCAGCCGGTCGATATGTTTCCGCAGACCGCCCACGTTGAAACCGTTGTCCAGTTGCTGCTTGAAGAAGCATAGACTGCCTAAGTGAGTGACAATTCGTCCAGAGGTCCCCTTATGCTTAAATTCGATTATCGCCAGCTTCAATGCCCCCACCCGGTGGTAGAAACCCGCAAGCAGATACTGGCCAACCCCGGCCAACCCCTGGAGGTTCTGGTGGCTGACCGGATCGCCTGTGAGAACATTTCTCGTTTGGCAAACAGCCAGGGGTACAGTTTTACGGAACATAGGATTGAAAACGACTTCTGCTTGACCCTGACTCCCACCACCGCGCCGGACGCAGCCGCTTCAGCGGCGGCAATCAGCGGCAAGACCGTCATCTTCTGCAACAGCGATCAGCTGGGCAGCGGCGATCCGGAATTGGGACAGATCCTGCTGAAAAATTTCTTCATCACCCTGATTGACGTAACAACCCCGCCAGAGCTGATTCTGTTGGTGAACAGCGGGGTCAAGTTGGCTTGCAGCGGTTCTGAAGCCCTGGAAGCCCTCGACAAGCTGGCCTGCCTGGGGGTCGATATTGCAGCTTGCGGACTCTGCCTTGATTTCTACCAGCTGAAAGACCTTAAACCTGAACCAGGTTAAACAGAGTCGGCAGACGTTTCGATTCAATTGAATTTTAGGGCGTGTTGCCTTTCACTCGGGGCTGCCGTTTTCGCGAATCTACAGCAGATCTTTTTCGCTCATCTGGATAAAATTTTCCGCAAGACTTGAGAAAACCGGATTTATGAACTATCATTCATTTTCTATCCATTGATGCTTGGCTCGACTGGCCTGGCGGGAGGGAGGAGCAACAGCAGATGAAAAAACGAATCCTCGTCGTTGACGACAGTGCCTCGATCCTGGAACTTGAAACCACCATGTTAAAGCTGCTCGGTTACGAGCCGATAGCGGCTGCAACCGGCATGGAGGCGCTCAAAATCCTCTCCCAACAGGTGCCCGATCTGGCCCTGCTCGATGTGATGCTGCCCGATATGGATGGCTTTAAAATCTGTCATCATATTAAAAATAATCCGGCGACAGCCCAGGTGCCGGTGGTGATGCTCACGGCGAAAAAGACCAGCGAAGATGTTGAGAGAGGCCTGAAAGCCGGTGCCGACGAATATGTCATGAAGCCGTTTAAATCTCTGGAAATTGCCGCGCTGATTAAAAAACTGCTGAAAGAAGAGGATTGACTTTTTACCCTGAAAAGAAGCAACCCTCTCCAGTCGGCTGACTGGAGTTGACATGCCCCAGCCTGTCTTACCAGCCAGCGGATGTCTTGCAATGCAGATCCTTCACCCTCACCGGGAGCCCCAATGAAACGCCCCAGACGTAGCGGCATACTATTGCACCCCACCTCTCTGCCAGGAACCCAGCCGGCCGGTTGCCTGGGGCAGGAGGCGTTCGACTTTGTCGACGCGTTGGTGGCCGCCGGCCAATCGGTCTGGCAGATTCTGCCCTTGGGACCCACCGGTTTCGGTGACTGTCCCTACAGCTGCTATTCGGCCTTTGCCGGCAACCCGCTGTTGATCAGCCTGCAGAAACTGGTCGAGGCCGGCGACCTGCAGCAGAACGATCTGCCGCCAGCTAGCCAGGTTCTGAGCAAAGCCGATTTTCCCACGGCGGTCAAACTGGTCCTGCCACTGCTGGAAACCGCCTGCCAGAATTTTTTCCAAACAGCTTCTGCCGAACGGCGGGCCGCCTATGCCGAGTTCTGCTCCGCACAGGCCTCCTGGCTGAACGATTACGCATTTTTCCGAGCGATGCGCGAAGCCCAGCAAGGGGCCGACTGGCGCGATTGGCCGAAAGAGATGAGGCAACGGCAGAAAGCCGCGCTGCATCAATGGGGCACCACCCTCAGCCCACAAATCGAGCAACATAAATACCAGCAGTTCATTTTTTTTGAACAATGGTTTGAACTCAAACGCTACGCCAACGATCAGGGCATTCAAATTTTTGGTGACCTGCCGATCTTTGTCGCCGCCAACTCGGCCGATACCTGGGCCAACCGGCAGTTCTTTCATTTGGACGAAAACGACCAACCGACCCTGGTCGCCGGCGTACCGCCAGACTATTTCAGCCAGACCGGCCAGCGTTGGGGCAATCCCCTCTACCACTGGGAAAAGCTGGCGGCAGACGGTTACTCCTGGTGGCTGGCGCGCTTTCGCTGGAACCTGCAACTCTTTGACCTGATCCGGGTTGACCACTTCCGTGGTTTTATCGCCTGCTGGGCGATCCCCGCCAAGGACCCGACCGCTGTTAACGGGCACTGGATGCCGGCCCCCGGCAAAGAGCTGTTTCAGGCCTTGCAGGCAGAATTTAATCAGCTGCCGATCATCGCCGAGGATCTTGGAGTGATCACTGCCGAAGTCGAACAACTGCGGGATCGCTTCGGCCTGCCCGGTATGAAAATTCTCCAGTTTGCCTTCGATTCCGGCCCGGACAATCCCTACCTGCCGCACAACCACCTGCCCAAATCGGTGGTCTACACCGGCACCCATGACAACAACACAAGCCTTGGCTGGTGGCAGGAACTTTCGGCCGAGGGGCAAAATCAAGTACGTGACTATCTGAAACGCTCCTGCAGCGATATGCCCGCCACCTTGGTCGAAACCGCCCTGGCCAGCGTCGCCGAACTGGCGATTATCCCCCTCCAGGATCTCCTCGGCCTCCCCGCCGAGGCAAGGATGAACCGTCCTGGCACGGCTCAGGGGAATTGGCAATGGCGGCTTTTGCCTGACCAGCTGACCAGCGAAATAACCGAGCAATTCCGCCATGTTTCGCATCTGTACGGGCGCCCTCTGTGCATTCACACAGAAACGTAATTCCACACCCCAAAGCGCTTGTATCTCTTTTATGGTCTATGCTATCGTCTGTGGGATTACAAACCTATAAGCCGCTAATCTCTAGTGGGAAACACAAAGTTGGAGGATGACGTCGTGAAAAGATTAGTAACCCTGCTTACTGTTGCACTTGCTGCCCTGTCCCTTGTTGCCTGTAGTAAGGATGAACCGACCAAGCCGGCAGCTCAGGCACCTCAGACCGCCGCACCTGCAGCCACCGCTTCTGCGCCTGCCCCGAGCAGCAAGACAGGCGGCACCACCGGCACCGTCACCGAAACCATGGACGCTGCAGGCTATACCTATGTGCAGGTCGACAACGGTACCGAAAAAGTCTGGGCCGCTGCACCGAAATTCGCGGTTGCTGTCGGCGACCAAGTGGTTGTGCCTGACGGTATGCCGATGCACAACTACCACAGCCAGACCCTCGACCGCGATTTCCCGGTCGTCTACTTCGTCGATTCGGTTCTCAACGGCAGCGCGCCGGTTGGTGGCGCCGTTTCCGGCGCTGAAATGCCGCAAGGCCATCCGCCGACAACCGTCGCCGCCGCTCCGGTTGACGTTGACCTGTCCAACGTGGCCAAGGCCGATGGCGGCCTGACCGTCGGTGAAGTTTTCTCCGGCAAAGCTGGTCTGGCAGGCCAGCCGGTCGCTGTCCGCGCCAAGGTTGTAAAGTTCAGCCCGCAGATCATGGGTAAAAACTGGATCCACCTGCAAGATGGCAGTGGCGACGAAGCCGCCGGCACCCACGACCTGACCGTCACCACCACCTCCACCGCCAAAGTTGGCGACACTGTGCTGGTCAAGGGCCCGGTGACTCTCGATAAAGACTTCGGCTACGGCTACCAGTACAACGTCATCATTGAGGATGCCAGCATCGCTGTTGAATAACCCGACCATCCAACGACTTAAATAAAAAGGCCCTCGGAGTCATCCGAGGGCCTTTTTATTTCTTGTATTTCATGACTCCCGCGGCTTGGCTTCACCAGCAGATTGCCTTTGCAGGGCGATAAGACTTAAACCTGAATCAGTGAGTAACCGGCGGCGAATAGCACAAGTCATTGAATTGCCTGAGCACTTGCACTCTTCATCCACCTTTTACCCACTGATTCAGGTTAAACTAAAGGTGTTAAACCTAAGAATATCTGCCTATTGCTAACCCAGGCGCACTATGGAATTCATACCGATCATATTGGTTATTTCGGCAACCGTCGCGATCGCCGCTATGTTACTGCGCAGCCAAAAAATACCCAAAAACAGAAACGCGAAACTGATCGATAAAGCACTCAGCAAGCTGCTCCAGCGCCCTTACGGTGCCTACGTCATCATCGAAGAACCCGCCACCGGTAAATTTATTCAATTTTCCGGCTCAGTGACCGAACCCCTGTTCTTCGACCTCCCACAGCAAACCCTCAACCTGGACGAGTTCGAAAAAGCCCGAATCCTGTTTGCCGAAATGGGCTATCTGGGGCCGGAATCCTTCGCTATCTATGAAACCGTCGGCGGTCGTGCCACCGAGATCCAAACCAGCTTCAACCGCTCCTTTGGCGACGACATCGTCAAGGCCAGAGAGCTAGCGATTGCGGTTCTGCATAACGTCTTCGGCTTTGAAAGCAATGTGACCTTATTATTGACCGAAAAGTAAGCCTAAAAATCCGCCGGGCTGCGTACCGCGATCCCTGGCGTATTCAGGACATGGGTATAGATCATGGTCGTCGAGACATCCGCATGCCCCAGCAGCTCCTGAACCGTACGGATATCATAGCCGGATTCCAACAGGTGGGTGGCAAACGAATGGCGCAGCGTATGCGGCGTGACGGTTTTACTCAGCTCACACTGCCGAGCCGCCTCCCTGACCGCTCGCTGCACAGTCGATTCATCAAAATGGTGGCGGCGGATTTTACCACTTTCCGGATCGACACTAACCCGCGTAGCCGGGAAAACGTACTGCCAGCGCCAGTCACGGCAAGCGCCGGGATATTTTTTTTCCAGAGCCGCCGGCAGCCAGACCTCACCATAATCCTGTTGCAGGTCTTTCGCGTGCAGCGCCCGCGCCTCGGCTATCTGAGCCTTAAGCGCCAAACAGCAGACATCCGGCAAAATCGTCACCCGATCCTTGCGGCCCTTACCATCACGCACCAGAATCTGCCCCTGCGCAAAGTCAACATCCTTGATGCGCAGGCGGATGACCTCCATCAGCCGCATCCCAGCGCCATAAAGCAAACCGCCGAAAAGCGAATAAGGAGGCGTCAAAGCATCGAGCAAGCCCCCTACTTCGTCGCGAGTTAAAACCACCGGAACCTTGACCGGTTTTTTCGCCCGCATGAAATCAGAAAAGTCTCCCAAAGGGCGCTCTTCTGATTCATTGAACAGAAAGACCAACGCATTAAGCGCCTGCTTCTGGGTGTTCACCGCGACATTATGCTTTTCGACCAGGAAGGTGAGATAAGACTTAACCGCCGTCGCATCAAGATCGGTAATTTTCCGGTGTGGGTAATGCGCCAAAAACCTGCTCGCCCAGTCCATATAAGCACTCACAGTGCGTTTGGCATACTGCCGGCCAACAAGGTTGCTGCGCATCTTCTGCAAGGTCGCCTGGTGGGCAGCAGACAGCGAAACATTATTGCCCTGAAATTTGATTACCAAGGACCTATTTGGCTGAGTCTGATCAATGGCCCAAGAAAGTTTCAGATGTTCACGAACAAATAGCCACAAAGCAATTCTCGCTTGATTATACTGCCAACTTTTGAAAGACTCTGACTCTCGCAGATTATCCAGAAAAGCCGTTACATGCGCCGGATGACAATCCGCAGTAGGAAGTGAACCACAAAACTTAACAAATTGCCGACACCAATTGACATACCAATGGATGTATTTCGGTGGGATACGATGCTTAACCAAGCAGTTTTCGTAAGATTGCCAGAATTGAGAACCGAGGGCGGTTTCCCCCAAAGACTTCGACATGACCCCCTCCAGAGACAGTGAAATAATGTTTGAGTAGCTGTTCTAAATAAGATACCGGATTTACAGTTTTTTTCAACTAATATTCCGGGACCCAGGATACTCGATATACCGGGCCCCGCCTAATCCCTGTTGAACTAAACCGCTTCGCGGTAGCTTTTTAAAGGCAGCGTTTTTCGCTGCCTTTTTTCAATTGTTCTGTCTGTTGGATACCGTTTTGA
>CAMYNC010000121.1 GCA_947259685.1 uncultured Desulfuromonadales bacterium
GCTGCAGCCAGAGAGCACCGGCATCAAGATGATGCTCGATATTCTGCACCGCAGCCGCATGCAGTTTCCGGCGATGGCGATGGGCTTCATCAAACGGATTCTCGATGAAGCCAGCGACCACTGCCGGCAACGCCTGGTCGGTGGCAAAAACCTGCATAGCTACGACCAGGTCCAGGCACGGCTGGCAGAGATCCAATCAGCCTTCACCATCTGCTCGGCAATGTGCCTGAACACCAGCGAACGCGCCGGGATCGAAAATAACCTCGCCGCCCAAGGACTGGAAGCCAATGCGATTAAAACCTGCATCACCGACCTGAAGCAGGCAGCGGCTCAATCGCTGCTGCAACTGGTCGGCGCCAAAGGCTATCGGCTCGACCACTTTGCCGGCCGCGCCATCGTCGACAGCCGCCCCTTCCAGATTTTTGAGGGCTCAAACGATATTCTCTACGCGCAGATCGCCGAAACGCTGCTCAAACAGATGAAGGTCGCCAAAGAGAAGAACCTGGCCCGCTATCTGGCCAGTTTCGAGCTGACCCACAGTGCCGGTGAGCAGCTGAAGAAGCTGCTCGATTTCGCAATCGAGCCGCCCCTGCCGCAACGCAAACTGGTGGAACTCGGAATCCTGATCAGTCGGGTCGTGAGCATGGAGATGGTCCTGACTCTCGGCGCAAGAGGCTTTGACCAGCAATTGATCGCCGCCAGCCTTGTGCACCTGCAACAGCAGATCGCCACGCAATTAACCCGCTACAAACACCCCAACCAGACCCAACTGATCGATCCGGGCCGCGATCATCCCTCCTGGAGAAGCTATTGCTGACCAGGATCCCTGCCGTTCCGGACTCTGCCAGCAAGTGCGGGATGCCCTGATTACAGGCGATATTTTCCCTTTGCAGCCTATCTCCAACCTGCTAATCTCAACATCACGATTTTATTGTACTAATTGATTCGGGATGGGGAGCATGGCGCGAGCGAAAAGCAGCGGTCTGAGCAAATCTCTGATCCTCAAAGGGTTGCAGTGCCCAAAAGCGCTCTGGCTGACTAAAAATCCCCCCGAGTTTGAATTCCCCCCACAGCCGGATCTTGAAGCCAAATTTCAACTCGGCAGCGAAGTCGGCATCCTCGCCCAGCAGCTGTTTCCCGGTGGCATCGAGGTTCCTTACGAAGGCCTCTCCTTCCCGGCCCAGCTGGCCCGTACCAAAGAGCTGATCGACAAGGGCGCAGATGTCATCTACGAAGCATCCTTTTCCTTCTCCGCAATCTTCGTCAAGGTCGACATTTTAGTGCGCGACGGCGCTGGCTGGCAGATCCACGAAGTCAAAATGGGCACCAGCGTCAAGCCAGTCAACCTCGATGACGTCGCCGTGCAGCACTATGTTTTAAACGGTTGCGGCCTCTCGATCTCTAAATCGTTCCTCGTCCACATCGACAACAGCTATCTGCGCCAGGGCGCGCTTGAGGTCGATAAGCTGTTCGCCAGCGAGGATATCAGCCTCAAGGTCGCGGCGCGCCAGCAGAGTCTGCCGGAGATTGTCCGCGACCTGCGCGAAACCATGCGTGAGTGCAACGAGCCAAATATCGACATCGGCCCACACTGCAGCGATCCTTACGAATGTGATTTCATCCCCTACTGCTGGCAGCACATCCCGGAGAATTCAATCTTTGCTCTGCGCGGCAAAGGGATCAACAGCTTCGACTATTACAACCGGGGGATTGTAGAACTGAAAGATCTACCACTCGACCAGCTCAACCAGAAGCAGCGCCAGCAGGTCGAGGCGACCCTGAACCGGCAGGATGCAACCGATACCAGCAAGGTGAAAGAGTTTCTCGACAGCCTCTGCTACCCCCTGTGCCATCTCGATTTCGAAAGCTTCAACACTCCGATCCCCAAGTTTGCTGGCACCCGCCCCTACCAGCAGGTGCCGTTCCAGTTCTCTGTGCATATTCAGCAACAGGCGGGTGCCGAGCCAGAGCATTTTGAATATCTCGCCCAACCGGGCGTCGACCCACGGCGGGAACTGATCGAACAACTGCTCGCAGTGATCCCAGTCAACGCCTGCGTGCTGACTTACAACCAAGCCTTCGAAAAAGGCGTGCTGCGTAACCTCGCCGAGCTGTTTCCCGATCTGGCCGCAGCCATCGAGCTGCGACTGCCCAATGTGCGTGATTTGATGGTGCCGTTTCGGCAGCGCGCTGTTTATCGCTGGCAGATGCGCGGCTCTTATTCAATTAAAGAGGTGCTCCCGGCGCTGGTTCCCGAGCTGTCCTATGCGGGGCTTAAGATCGCTGACGGGATGGCGGCGATGCAGGCTTATCATGAAATGTGTGCGCTGGATGATCCGGTCGCACTTGCTGAGGTCCGGCGGGGATTGCTGGCGTATTGCCGGTTGGATACCTTGGCGATGGTGAAGATTTTGGAGACACTGCAAGAATTGACACTTGAACCTGGAGAACGGAGAACAAAATGAAGAAAAATGCCCTGCTGTGCTGGCTCCTGTCTGGCCTGGTTTTTATTGCCCTGGCAGGCAGTTCGCTCGCGGCAACGACCGATTCCGGCACCGCTGCCAAGGCTAAGTTGATCGTCGGTACCAAGCAGTCGCCGCCATTCGCCATCAAGCAAGCCGACGGCAGCTGGGAGGGCCTCAGCATCGAACTCTGGCGATCCATCGCAGAGGATATGGGCCTTGCCTATGAATTCCGGGAAATGACTCTGGGCGAACTCTTGGACGGGGTTGCCGACAACAGCCTGACCGCCTCGGTGGCGGCCCTGACTGTGACTGGCGAGCGGGAAAAGAAAATGGACTTCAGCCATCCCTTCTACTCCACCGGTTTGGGGATTGCGGTCAGCCAGGACGCTGGTGGCAGCTGGGGCGATGTGATCGGCGGGATCTTTTCACCCGCGTTTATCCAGGTGTTGCTCAGTCTATCTGCGCTGCTGCTGGTCTGCGGCCTGCTGGTCTGGCTGTTCGAGCGGCGGGGCAACCCAGACGAGTTCGGCGGCCGACCCCTGAAAGGGATCGGCTCCGGTTTCTGGTGGGCGGCAGTGACCATGACCACGGTTGGTTACGGCGACAAGTCGCCCAAAACTCTGGGGGGTCGGCTGGTGGCCATAGTCTGGATGTTCGCCGGGATCATCGTGATCTCCAGCTTTACTGCCGCGATAACCTCGTCGCTGACGCTATCGACTTTGAACTCCAGCATCAGGGGCCCGGAAGATCTGTTCAAGGTCAAGGTGGCATCCGTTGACAATTCGACCAGCGGAAACTATCTCAACCGGAAAGGCATTTCGTTTCAAACACTGGCCGATCCCGCCGAGGGGCTCAAGGCGTTGGCGGCAGGCCAGGTCGATGCAGTGGTCTACGATGCCCCCATTCTCCAGTACCTGATTCATCAGACATACTCAGGCGAGCTAGCCATGTTGCCCGGCACCTTCGAACGTCAGGACTATGCCATTGCCTTGCCCCCGGGGAGCGCACTGAGAGAGGATATCAACCGGGCTTTGCTGGCTAAACTCAAGGAGCCTTGGTGGCAGGAGACGATTCATCGGTATTTAGGACCTTGAGGGAAAGCTGGGGCTAAAACCTGATTCAGGTAAAAGTGAAGCGGCGAAACCTGCCCCCATTACCATTTACCGTGCGGGCTGGAGATTGCGGACGGAATGGCGGCGCTGCAGAAGATGGAAATATAAGGCGAAATAACACGATCTGACGTATGCTGTGCCCGCGGATAAATACGTAAATTTCGCCTGATACCCCCTAACCTTTTACAAAAACAGGTCTTATGTCCTCGAAACCTTCAGCTCAATCCATGCAAGACTGGGAACTGGTCGATGTTGCACCGATCCCGGGTCAAGGCACCGAACTGCAGCTCTACAAACGTGAGGATGATCTTTCCATCAGCATCCTTGGTGGTGGCGTGCTGATGAGCACCTGGGCGCACCAATCCGAAGATGCGCTGGCCGAAATTCCGTGCCGCAAAATTGTCGATCGTGATCAGCCCCGCGTGCTGATCGGCGGCCTCGGTATGGGCTTTACCCTGGCGGCAGCATTGCGCTGCCTCGGCGAAAATGCCGAGGTGGTGGTCGCCGAACTGGTACCCGGCCTGGTGGAGTGGAACCGCGGCGCTCTTGGCGAGTACGCCGGCAATCCACTGCATGATCCGCGCACCCAGGTTCGCCTGGGGGATGTCGCCAAGGTGCTGCGTGAAAAACGCCAGGCCTATGATGCGATTCTGCTCGATGTCGACAACGGCCCCGAGGGGTTAACCCGCAAGAAGAATGATTGGCTCTACACCACCGACGGCCTGACGGAAGCTTACCGCGCCCTACGCCCAGAAGGGATACTCGCCATCTGGTCGGCCGGACCGGACCGTGAATTCATGCAACGACTGCAAAAGATCGGTTTCAAAGTGAAGCAGGTGCGGGTGCGCGAGCATCAGAACAAAGGGGATCTGCATGCGATCTGGTTTGCTGAACGGGAGCCTTGATTGGTTTTTTTGAGAGTTAAGGTGGGGAGAAACCTTCAAAATGGGTTTATGGCTCCAGAATTTCCGAACACCGACCCGGATGAACTACTTTTGGAGAAGGCATGGACAGGAAGCCCTTAAATATTATCATCGCCGGCGGCCGAACCCCATCGACGGCCCAGATGCTCACCCTCCTCGATCGCCTCGGCTATGAAGCAACCGCCGCCGAGAACGGAGCGCAGGCCCTGGAGCTGCTGGAAGCAAAACCAGCGAATCTGATCATCTTTGATGGTCACCTGCCCGCCCGAGATGTCATCTCCACCCAAGAGCAGATCAAGCGCAACCCCCAATGGTCAAACATCCCGTTGATTATGATGGCCGCCAGGCATAGTAAAACCACCCACAACGAATATATCCGTTTCGGTTATGAAGGGGTGCTGACGACACCTTTTGATCTGCGGCAGATGCATACTCTCATACAGGAATTCCTGGCGACCGGAGAGAGAAAAAAACGGACCCATCCGCGCGTCCGCTTTAGCCTGCCGGTCACAGTGATGCATAACGAAAAAACCCAGGAGTATCAGCCACTCAATCTGTCCGAAGGCGGCATCTACCTGAAAACTGATCGCCCCCTGCAGGTCGGCACTGTCATTGGACTGTCCCTCCCCTTGCCGGGGGGGAATCCACTGTCACTCATCGGGTTGGTCATCTACCAAAAAGGCTCAAGCATCGAGGTGCTCAAAGCCGCTCCGGGGATGGCGATAAAATTCCAAAAGTCCGAAGAGTTGGCTTCTGTTGCACTCTCGGACTACATTTCCAGAGCCTTACTGAAAGATTTGCCGACAGGGGCAGAATCGATAATCAGCAGAAACTCCTGAGGAAGGGTTGGGCTATCCTGAGATTAAGAAGACTTATCCGAAGGGATAGGGTTTGACCGATCGTTTTTTATTCATTAGTATCTACAGGCTGTTAACGTCATTGGGAGGGGACGATGAAGTACAAAATCTGGATTATCAAAGCCACCGACTGCGCAAGCAGAGGTGGCTTTTTCTATTTATTCTGAGGATGTTTAAGACCGGCAACCAATCCGCGAAGGGATTTTAAAATGAGCCTTTTTACCAAACCACTTGTTGTGACCCCCTACCCTGACGGTAAAACCTGGTGCCTCACGGCGGAATTCGGTTTTACCATCAGCTCGGAAAACAGCGGCAATACAGTAGTTGTTCCAAAAGGGTTTACCACCGACTTCGCCAGTGTTCCTAGCCTTCTCTGGTTTGTTTTGCCCAAATGGGGCAAATACGGCAACGCTGCAGTCATTCATGATTATCTCTACTACGACCAATCGACCACCCGCTGTAAAGCGGACAAAATCTTTCTCGAAGGGATGATAGTACTGGAAGTCCCCTTCTGGCAGAGATTCTTTCTCTACACAGGTGTTCGAATTGGCGGCTGGTGGCCCTGGTTGCTCAACTCGCGAAAAAAAGACCTCGGTTACCGAAAAACCGTCAAAGCAGGTCCATTGAAGTCGGTTGATCAACCCAGCCACTGGCAAACGGATTTAAGTGAACTCCCGACGATTCTGCGGGAGAAGAAAGCTGCGAAATAATGCGAAGCGATAGTGGATGGAAAAAAATATACGGTCCCCGGAACTTATGAAACCGTCAGGGCAGGATCAGGTGGTCTAACTATGGCGACTTTAAAACTTCCTTCGGCGCTGGTTTCTGTCGAGTGGCTCGCTGAGAATATCGATGCGCCCGATCTGGTGTTGCTTGACGCCAGCATGGGTGCGCCCGTGTCGGGAGGTTTGGCCGGACAGGCAGGTAACGCCTGGATTCCCCGGACGCAGCTTTTTGATTTTGACAAAAAGATCTGTGATCAGAAATCTTCGCTGCCCCATATGCTCCCTTCTGCGGCCTTTTTTACTGCCGAAGTGCAAAAATTGGGGATCAACAAAGACAGCCTGGTCGTTCTGTACGATAAGAAGGGGGTCTACTCCAGCCCGCGCGGCTGGTGGATGTTTCGTGCCATGGGGCATTCACAGGTCGCGGTGCTCAATGGTGGCTTCCCTGCGTGGCAAGCTGCCGGACATCCCTGCGCCGAAGCGCTTCAGGCTCCGCCCGCGCCGGGCAACTTCAGGGCGACTTACCAGCCTGAGTTAATCCGGGATGTAGCGCAGGTGTTTGCGGCATTAAGCGCTGCAGAGACCGATGTTATTGACGCCCGTTCGCAAGGCCGCTTTCACGGCAAAGCGCCGGAACCCCGAGAGGGACTCAGGCCAGGACATATGCCCCACGCGCTCAACCTGCCTTTCGATCTGCTGGTAAAAGACGGGATTATGTTGCCGGCAACCGAGTTGCAAAAGGTTTTTGCCGAGCAGCAAATCCGCAAGGAGAAGCAATTGATTTTTTCTTGTGGCTCCGGTGTGACGGCCTGCATTCTGGCCTTAGGCGCAGAGCTGGCCGGATATGCAAATATCTCGGTCTACGATGGTTCATGGAGTGAGTGGGGACTCCCTTCAGACCTGCCTGTGACAACAGAGTGAACTAAGGTCATAACAGGGAGAATGAAAGCAGAAGTTGGGTGTGGTTTGTTGAATATTGAGACCTAATCCCGCTTATTTCTGCTGAGTTGATGGATCGGGTTGAGCCGTTGGAATAGAAATATGATGAGCCGTATCGGGTGGTGTTTGATGCGCGTGGATGTACCGGAGAAGGAGCCGCTTGGTTCTAAGGTTATAGAGGATGCGGGGCCGTATCAGTAGGTGGGTTAATTGGTATTGTGTCCCCGGTTTTTCGTTCGGTATCAGACCTCAGAGGGTGACAGGCACCTACGGAGCCAGTCCCCGGTTAAATAAATACACACTATTGAAACGTGTAACAAAAATCCAACCAATTAAAAGGAGTACGTCTTGCCCATTTCAATTTATCTCATTTGGTTTTTAATCGGCGTTGGATTCCTGATTGGGGAAATGGTGGTCCCCGGCTTTATTCTGATTTTCTTTACCGCCGGTAGTTGGATTGTTGCCGGTACGGTCTTTTTTCTGCCGGAATTAGCCCTGACTACCCAGATCATCATCTTCATGCTTTCATCTCTGGCTTTGCTTTTCACCCTGCGTCGTTATGGGTTGAACACCTTTAAAGGGCAAAGCAAAACCGGGGTCGATGAAGAATTTTCCAAGACCGGCCAGAAAGCTGTGGTGACCAAAGCGATTGAGCAAGGCGGTTACGGTGAAATCCAGCTGGACGGAACCTTTTGGCGCGCCACGGCTGACGTTCTGATCGATAAAGGTCAAAGAGTTGTTGTTGAGGGGCAAGAGGCAAACAACAGTCTGGTCCTGAAAGTTAAGTCCATCGCAAGTAGCACGGACAATAAGTCCTAACCCTTTTTCTCACCTTTAGGTAGAGGAGTCACAATGGTGTCACCAGGTTTAATCATTTTTGTCGTATTGGCGGTTTTTGTCGTCATTGTTCTGGTCAAAACGGCTGTCGTTGTCCCACAGCGGATGGAGTATATTGTCGAGAGGCTTGGAAAATTCAGCAAAACTCTCGGAGCGGGCTTTCACATTCTAGTCCCCTTTCTTGACCGCGTCGCCTATAAGCGGTCCTTGAAAGAGGTCGTAATCGATGTTCAGAGCCAAACCTGTATTACTGCGGACAACATCAGCATCGCTGTTGACGGGGTGCTTTATATGCAGGTTATGGACAGTAAGAAATCAGCCTATGGCATCGATAATTATGAAGTTGCCGCAGCTCAGTTGGCGCAGACCTCTTTGCGGTCAGTTATCGGCAAGATCGAACTGGATAAAACCTTTGAAGAACGGGACACCCTGAACCAGCAAATTGTTGCCGCCATTGACGCTGCGGCGACCAACTGGGGGATTAAGGTTCTACGCTACGAAATTAAAGATCTGACCCCGCCGGCAACTGTTATGCAGGCGATGGAGTCTCAGATGAAGGCCGTTCGCGAAAAGCGCGCCGCGATTGCCACCTCTGAGGGTGATCGTGATTCTCGGGTTAACCGGGCGAAAGGCTTGAAGGAAGAAGCTATCGCCATCTCTGAGGGTGAAATGACCAAGCAGATCAATGAGGCGAAGGGTAAAGCTCAAGAGATTGAGCTGGTTGCCGAGGCAACCGCCAAAGGAGTCAAGCTGATCGCTGAAGCCCTGAATGCCGAGGGCGGTGACATGGCTGCAAACCTGCGGGTTGCAGAGCAATATGTTAAGGAGTTCGGTAAGCTGGCTAAAGAAAGTAATACCATGCTGATCCCTACCAACATGGGTGATATGGCAGGCATGGTCGCGACCGCAATGTCGATTCTGGGGAAAACCAAAACAGCCTAAGAACAGCGGAGGGGGACAGGCACCTGCGAAGCCTGTCCCCGGCAGAACGCCTACCTGAGGACTTTTCATCGCAGACCGTTGAAGTCTGCCTTTTTAAGTTTTCTATTGCATTAGATGTTTACTCAGCCAAACGCCTGAATCTTTTCTTCAAGAGTTTCTCTGATAAATTGATTGATACTTTCGCCTTGCGTTTCTGCTGCTATTGCCACTGCAGCGTGAACTTCAGCTGGAACGCGTAAGGAAATTTTCCCCGAATAGGGTTTTTCTGGTTTCTGGCCCAGTTCGGCACAGGCGGCTAAATAATTATCGACTGACTCAATAAAAGCGGCCTCAATTTCGTCACCATTATGGCCGTGGAAATTAATTCCGTCGCGGATTCCAACGACACGACCGATTAAGATTTTGTCGTCCTGATCAAATTCTACATGTGCTGAATAGCCTTTGTGCTTCATCATGGCTAATACCTCCCTGTGTTTCCGTTTCTACGCTTCTAACGGTTCTTGTTGCTTTGGTTTCTTTTGCATCAGGGTTTAACGCCTAGCCTGAGCAAAAATCTTCTTGCCGCTTTTACCCGGTACCTTAATGCCGCCTTATCAGGGTGGGGTCGGTGGAAATATTCTCTGGCACCATCTTTTTCGAACATGACACCAGATCCTCCTTTCTCGATGACGCGACACCCAATAGCGACAAGAAGAGATTCGATCTTTGACCATTCAAGGTTGCCATTCACCGGATCATTGAAAATGGCGAGTAGTGTTTTGGCCTGGGTTTTATTTATGGGTAGATGATATCACTATATGGTATCAGGCCAAGAAGACAATGATATCACTTCTTGATATCATGTGCTGTAGGCGAAACTCAGAGAGGAACCTTGGAAGCCTTACCGGGGACAGGCATCTGACGTGATTCGTTTTCATTCCCAAGCGACAACAGAATATCCCTGCTGAGTGGATCTCCGAGCCCTGCTCCATTCCACCATCGCAATGTCATATAAATCCAGAGTATTGCGGGCAGTGAAACAACCAGAAGGTAAAAGGGACACTTCCCGTATTTCAGCATTACATGTCAGCCATACGGTGGTTCTTGGCCGGGGTCGCAGCACCCCAACCTGATAAATTGATTATACTTTTTCAGAACAACAGGGCTATTTTTACCCTTATAACCACTTTTCCGGTATCAAAACAGCGGGTTTAAGTTCACATGACCCCCGAGAGGGATATCCTGCCGGTGCCAGGACTTCTGCTGGGAGTAACCATTTAAAAACTTCTGGCAAGGGCTATATGGATGCTCATCTCAGCGATATTTCAGCTGGACCCCCTTGAGGAAGTTACGCAGGATCTGATCGTTGCAATCCGTGTAATGTTTATGCTCTGGCCTACGGAAGAATGCGCTTAATTCATGCTTGCTTATCTGCACCTGCGCCAGGGCCAGAATCTCCAGAACGTCTTCGGCTTTCAGATTCAAAGCAATCTTCAATTTCCGGAAAATAATATTATTGTTCAAGCGCCGCTCAGGTTCTGGTTGAGCCCCCTCTTTTTTGCCGCGCCGGTCTTGAATCAAACCATTCAGAAAAATCGCCAGCTGCTTGTCGCTGCAAGTCTGAAAGGCAGGATCAGCATCTTTTTTCAGCCAATCGCTGATCTGCCCCCGCGTTACCTGGTGACCTGCCAGAGCAAATAGAGCGATCATTTTCGCATCGTCAAAATCGAAACTGTAACGGATACGGCGCAAGATATCGTTATTGGTCACTGATCTGCTCCACTCAAAGCGGTTGGGATTCTCCAGGCGACCAATGGACCCTGGGGGGACGCGTCGGCCATCGAAGGGCAGCAGCAAGTTAGCTGTGCTCATCAGGCAACGGAGTTTCTGGATCAACGGGATAATTCTGCGGCTCATCTTTCGGCTTTTTTCTACGCTGCCCCGGTTTAACCAGGATTTCCAGATAAAATGATTCGAGTTGATCGGTTTCGGCCTGGGAAATGTATTTATTTATGGCGGACAGATGAATCACTTCACTCGTTGCTTCATCCGCACCGTAGCGACAGTCGAAATCCCAGAAATCGACATTCGGGGGGAGTGTCTTACGCCGTTCCCTTTTTATGTACTTCTTCACTTCATATTTGATGGCTTCAACGAGCCTTGGAACCTGAATCTTTGGGTGGGTCATTTTAAAGGTTTTTTTCATCGTAATCCCATAGGTTGTGATTCGTTTTTATTCCCAAGCGACAACAGAAGAACTCTACTGAGTGGGTCTCCGAGCCCTGCTCCATT
>CAMYNC010000122.1 GCA_947259685.1 uncultured Desulfuromonadales bacterium
CATTTTCGAAGAAAAATCATAAGGGGTCGGCCCCTCACATCTGACATTTTCAACTGCGCTCTCTTGATGACGCGAAGGCAATCACCACTGAGGACACAGAGGGCACTGAGCAGCTCTTGATCCGTATATGTAAAGAGGTGAACCGGATGAAAGAGACATGCCAGTTAGATCGCTCTTGCATTTTTTGAACGCCGATAAAGGCGGATGTACGCAGATGAAGGCAAAAATAGATCCACACCCCTGGAAACCAAAAAAAGCCATCTATCACCGATACAGATCGGAAAAGAATGACTCCAGATTCGGCAATCCTATTGCGACCGCCCTTGCCTGCCCTTCCTCCCAAATACCAAACACTACTCTTTTAAAATTAAGACGAATATTTAGCCGGGAAATCCTCTGGAAGTCAATTTATATATGCTGAATTTAAATGGATATTTGGGGTATCAGGGGCTTGGGAGATATGGATGAGGATGGGGATCTTTGCAGGGCTATTTTGCACGCTGATAACTTCTAGAGGTAAAGGTTATATTTACAGGGATGGGCAGGATGAACAGGATTAAAAGCTTATTATCCTTAAGCCCTAGGGGTATATCCTACCTATCCTGGCCATCCTTGTTAGTTTTGTTTTTGTTATGGCATGTACGGGCGAAAGACCAAACAAAATCAGTTTTTTTTCGAACGCAGATAAGGGCGGATGGGCGCAGATAAAAACCTGGAGAACCAAATAGTTATTTTAGGTTAATTCGATTTGCAGTAGTTGTTTCTTCAATCCTGGCAGATCCTGCCGGATCGTTTTCCATACAACTTCAAGATCAACACCAAAGTATTCGTGAATAAGTACGTTCCTAATCCCCCTAAGCTTTGACCAGGGGACATCTGAAAACGCTCCTGCACACTTTAAGGTACGTACCGGGCTGCCTCACCGATAATTTCAAAATTGCGGATCACGGCATCAATGGTTATCTGCTCGTTTTGCCAACTCTCGAGGTCGTGGCCAGCGGTGTATTCCTCGATCCGTCCGATCGCCTCCAGAAATATCTTCTATGCGAAATTTCCAATTTCTAGTGGACATGAATTGCTTCTTGCAGGATTTTGTCTCGAAGTTGTTTTTTTAAAGCGTTCACCGTCACCAGATCTACTGGCTTATTGACCAATCCCTCCAGATACTCTTTTAATTCAAGATAGCCGAACAGGCCTGGTGAATGGGCATAGCTCACCAGGATATCCAAGTCGCTATCAGGTCCGGCATCCCCCCTGGCAAATGACCCGAACAGGGCGAGGGATTCGACATCGAACTTTTGGCAGATTTCCCCCATGTGCAGGGAAAGGATTTGGATGATCTGGTCACGCTGCATGTAATGCACCTTCTTTGATTGCTACCGGCTTCATACAACCACCTGATATAAATAAGTTAAATTCTATATCATTTTCATCGCTGATGTATATCAATTAAGTCTGGAACTTGGGTGTTAGCTGCGTGGATCCGTAGTTATCGGCGGTTAAAAAATACTTTTAAAGGCTTTTTTGTTGAACGCAGATAAGTGCGGATGGACGTAGATTAAAGGCAAAAGCATTGGCCACAAATAAGCTCAGAGGGTTAAGAGGGGTTGCTGCTCTCTGCGTTCTCTGCGGCTCTGCGTGATAATGGCTTTGAGGCTTCTCACGCCCGTTCGCTTTGCTCTCTCGCCAGGAGTAGGCGCCTTGAGACGCAGAGGTCGCAGAGAAATCCCTCTAAGGGCTGAACCTTAAGCCTTTAATGGGCTGCACAATACCCTAACTAAAATCTTTGCCGACTATTTATTTCCGCGGGTCATGGATTCTGAGTTTGTATTGGCCGATATTTTCGTCTGCGGTGATGAGAATTAAACCTTCTGCTTGAGCTTGGGCGATCAACATCCGGCCGAAGGGATCGCGGTGAAGCGCGGGAAGATGTCCGGCCAATTGCCCATGATAGAGACTGATGGGGAGCTTGCTGAACCCTTCGTCTTCTACGATGGAATCCATGTCTTCTGGGGCTTCAAGTTTGCCAAGCGCTGTCTTTATGGAAATTTCCCAGGTTGTTGCGGCACTCACAAAAACCTGATTTCGACGGTCACCGATGATGTTTTTACAGCGACTGCCGAGCTGTGGTGAATCGATTAGCCACCAAAGCAAGGTGTGGGTATCGAGCAGGAAACGCTGCATCAATCTTTGCCTTCAAAGGCTTCGATAATCTCATCCGACGTAAGGTCAAAATCATCGGCAATACGGATCTGCCCTTTAAAGCGACCAGGCTTGCGCTGGGTGCGATCTTCCCGATGTGGAAGAATATCCAGGTATGGTTTTCCTGCCTTGGCAATAACAACGGTTTCGCCTTGCCAGACTTTTTCCGCCAAGGCTGATAGTTGACTTTTTGCTTCGTGCATATTGACCTGCATAACAACTCCTACTAGTTTAGCTAAGTTTAGCTATACCGTATAAACTATAGCTAAGTACAGTTTCTGTCAACGGTTTTTCTTGTAGACAGGGTGCTTAAGCCATATTTTTAGCCACCCTGAACACAACCCTCAAAAAAAAATCACTTTCCGAACGCCGATAAAGACGGATGGATGCAGATGAAAACCCTGCACCCACTATTGGAGTTGGGGCTTCCTTAAGGCACTTTTCTTTGCGTTGCACAATAGACTTTTAAATATAATTATCGGCCACTTAGAATCTTTTGGAGATACCCACTGCAAGTGCGGGGACTGTTTATCTGGTGGCGATAAGGGCTGGAGAATACTGATAAATTCTGGAGGTGAAGGCTTTATTTACAGGGATGGGCAGGATAAACAGGATTAAAAGCTTATTATCCTTAAGCCCTGGGGTATATCCTGCCTATCCTGGCCATCCCTGTTAATTTTGGTTTTTGTTAAGGCATGTCCGGGCGAAAGTCAAAACAAAATCAGGGTCTTTTTACCGGACGCTGATAAAGGCGGATGAACGCAGATGAAAGACAAAAACATAGGCCACAGAGAAGCTCAGCGAGTTAAGAGGGAACTGCTGAGGGGGACAGGCACCTGCGGAGCCAGTCCGACAAACTCCAATACCTCAAACCAACCTTCTCAACGTCATCCTTTCGAAGCACAGCCTTCACATCCATGACCACCCCGGAGCCATTACCATTCCCGCAAAGCTTGGTCAGCTGATCGGTCGTGATTCCATCAAAAGCAGTGTGCGCTACGGCCCAGACAATGGCATCGACCGGCTCTAGATCATCTAGTGACACCAGATCCAGGCCGTATTCGTGCTGGGCTGCGGCGGCATCGACCATCGGATCATGCACCAGCACCTCAGCGCCGTAGTCCTGAAGCTCGCGAACGATATCGACGACCTTGGTGTTGCGGATATCGGGGCAGTTCTCCTTGAAGGTTAGGCCGAGGACCAGCACCCGCGCGCCCTTGACCCGTTTGTCGGCATGAATCAAGTGCTTGACGGTGGTTTCGGCGACATGTTTGCCCATGCCGTCATTGATGCGCCGCCCAGCGAGAATCACCTGGGGGTTGTAACCGATCTCCTCGGCTTTGTGGGTGAGATAGTAAGGATCGACGCCGATACAGTGACCACCGACCAGGCCGGGGGTGAACTTGAGGAAGTTCCACTTGGTGCCGGCGGCCTCGAGGACATCCATGGTCGGGATCCCCAGTTTGCCGAAGATCAGCGCCAGCTCGTTCATCAGCGCGATGTTCAGATCGCGTTGGGTGTTTTCTATGACCTTGGCCGCTTCAGCGACCTTGATGCTGGCAGCGCGATGCACCCCGGCAGTGACGACCAGCTCGTAAACCTTGGCGACGGTTTCGAGGGTCTCGGCGTCTTGCCCGGAGACAACCTTGACGATTTTATCGACGGTGTGAACCTTGTCACCTGGATTGATCCGTTCTGGAGAATAACCAACCTTGAAGTCGACGCCGCATTTCAGGCCCGACTCAGCTTCGAGAATCGGCACGCAGATATCTTCGGTGACGCCGGGATAGACGGTCGACTCAAAAACGACGATTGAGCCTTTCGCCAGGTTTTGACCGATAGCTCTCGAGGCGGACTCGACTGGGGTTAGATCAGGCTTATTGTGTTCATCGATCGGGGTGGGAACGGTCACGATGACGAAAGAAGCTTCTTTTAAGCGCGCTGTGTCGGTGGTGTAATCGATCGCGGTTGCGGCGAGATCGGCGGAGGTCAGCTCACCGGTGGCATCATAGCCTTCTTTGAGTTGAGTGATTTTCCCGGCATGGATATCAAAACCGATCACTTCGGCGACATGCCCGAAGGCTGCGGCGAGTGGCAAGCCGACATAGCCTAAACCGACCAGGGCAATTTTTTTGTTTTTTGCTGTAATATCGGAAACCGTGACCAATTATTCCTCCACAGAGTAACTGCACTAAAAGTCTTTAGAATTTTCCCGCTGATGCATTTTCAGGCAAAACAGAAAAAGCCACTTGATCGCCGATGCTCATCGGAAAAAGTGACTTCGATGTCAGGCAATCCGAACCCAACTGCCCTGGCTTCCCCCAAAACCGCATTTCTACATCTTCTTGAATAATTTGCAGCGGTAATTTAGCCGCAGAATGGCTTGAGAGTCAATATTTAAATGCCTAATCTAAGTGCCTTTTTGGAAAATCAGGGAGATAGGCTAGGTGGATGCGAACGGAAACCTTAAAGGGCTTTTTTTGAACGCCGATAAAGGCGGATGGACGCAGATTAAAACCTGAAAACCGACAAGCCGAAAAACCAACGGAAGGGAATTCAAAAAAACGTCCTTTATGAGTCAGTGCTGCGAGTTTTGATCAATTCAAAAAACTTCAAATCAGATTCCGTATCGATATCAACCGAGTGTTCTTTGGGCATTTCAAACGCAACAGTTTCCTCCGAAACAAAACACTTTTTCAACATAAACCAGCCAATTTCAGCGACATAGACCGCACCATTCAGCGCATAGACCGCGGGAAGAGCCTGCCGACTAGCGTAAGATTCGGAGGTGAGTAAAGGTTTCATGCGTTTATCAGCGCTCAGGGTGTACATCCAGTAGGGACTTTTATCTGGAGCGGTCACCGAAACACAGGCAGGTGCCCCCAAAGCGAGACAGGTTTCCAGGCACTGATCAATATCTTCGACGGTTCTTAGTGGCGAGGTTGGCTGAAGAAGAACAAGGTAATCGTAATCAGGGACCTCTCTTACGGCATGCAGGACCGGTTCAATCCCAGGGGTATCATCTTGCGCCAACTCTGCAGGCCGCACAAAGGGCACGTCCACCCCCAAATCGATTGCGACCTCTATGATTTCAGCGTCCTCGGAAGAGAGGATTAAGCGATCCAGGTATTTTGATTTCTTTGCTTCCTCAATCGTCCAGGCAATGAGTGGCTTGCCAGCAACTACCCGGATATTTTTCCCCGGAACGCCTTTTGAGCCTCCGCGTGCAGGGATAATCCCGAGTACTTTCTTGCCCTGTATCAATTGAATACTCCGTCATATTCGCCTTTGGCCCGATTTAAATCTTCAATCTGGCCCAAATCCATCCAGTATTCTCTAACCGGAAAAACTGCTGTTGTCTGCTCTTGTTGAGCAACCCGATTAAGAAGACCAGGCATGTCGCAATGTTCACCTGGTTTGAGCATTTCCAGAGCGTCTGGATTCAAAACATATATCCCGGCATTTATAAAAAATTTATGCACCGGTTTTTCTTCGATACCGACAAAGCGATTGCCAGCTACGTTTACAACACCATAAGGAACCTGAATATCGTACTCCCTGACACACATGGTGGCCGTCGCGCTATGTTCAGTATGAAAAGAGAGCAGATGGTTGTAATCAACCTTGGTCAGCACGTCACCATTTATGACCAAAGTTGGAGATCCCGGGCGAGTCGGCAGCAAACTCAATGCACCTGCCGTACCTAAGGGCTCATTTTCATGGAGATATTCGATATGACAGCCATGCTTAGAACCATTATTAAAATGATCCTTGATCATTTCTGCCTTGTAATTGACCGACAGGCAGAAGTTACGAAAACCGAACTCTAGAAACCTCTCGATGATTGTTTCCAGGATCGGCTTGCCACCGACAAGCAGCATCGGCTTTGGGCAATCATTGGTCAAAGGTTGCAGCCGGCTCCCCAGGCCGCCGGCCATAATAACAACTAGGTTCTCCCTGGCTTGTGGGGTCAGCAGGTCTTCGATGATTTCCAGACCAACGAGGCGGCCATCCTGATCGAGAACAGGTAACTGGCGCAAGGATTTTTGGCTAAGTAGCGCAAGAATCGCTTCACGACTTTCCTGCATATGCGCTACTGCGGGACTGGTATTCATAATTCTGGCAGAAGGGTCCTCTAACGAGATCCCCTGCAAAATCCCACGCCGGATATCGCCATCGGTGATCGTTCCCAAAAGTAGCCCATCATTATCAACCACCAAAGCAATCTGCAAAGCCCCCTCATCGATGACCTTAATTGCTTCGTGAATAGACGTATTCTCCGAGATGAGAACCTTTCTCCAATCTTTCATCAATCTACCACCTTTGCTGGGCAACCATATGCTGTGACGCCGCCTGGGAGGTTTTTCAGAACCACACTGCCGGCCCCGATCAAACTGGACTCACCAATGCTAATGCCCTGAACAACAGAGGCGCCAATTCCCACATGTGCTGCATTGCCGACCGATACTCCCCCTGAAAGGGTCACGCCCGGAGCGATATGCGAGTGTCTGCCAATGGAGCAGTCATGATCTAAAGCAGCACCGGTATTGACAATCACATTTGCTCCAAGACACACACCTGGTTGCAGGATGGCCCCGGCCATAATCTGGGAGCCTTCGCCAATTTTGACATCAGCAGCAATAACTGCATTCGGATGAATGACCAGCGCAAAGACAAAACCCAACTTTTTATATTCTTCAAAAATCCTGCGGCGGGCCTTGGGTAAGCCAACTGAGCCAAGCCCATTGATCAGTTGTACATTTTCTGCTGAATATTTCTTCAATTCATCATCAGTTCCAATGATTGGGACTCCAAGAACCTCCTGTCCAGTTAAGGTAGGGTCGGGATCTGTGATCCCTAAGATTTTTATTGAGCACAGCTGCAATGCATTGATTAGTACTTTTGCATGACCGCCAGCACCCAGAACAATGACCGGCATGCTCATGGTTTCACCTTTTCATCCTGACGGTAATTATGCATCGCTTTGCGCCCAAGAAAATCCCAGTATTCCATTGGGGCCATTCCGTCCCCAGGACGCTTAGAACCAAGATTCTCTGCCGTGAAAACTTCCCCGACCTTGATCGCTGTTTTCGCCACCAGACTCTGTCTGGCCACCGAAC
Source organism: uncultured Desulfuromonadales bacterium (assembly GCA_947259685.1). The sequence goes on from CAMYNC010000122.1 coordinate 7,323, forward strand.
GATTTTTCATTTCACTGACTGCGGGTTGCTTGATGCCATCCCCCAAGGCAACTTCTACCTCACGGACAGAACGGACCATGGTCTTTAGTTCATCAGGTTCCAAAGAAGCCCGGTGATCGGGGCCAGGAAGTTGGCAGTCCAAGGTAAAATGTTTTTCAATAATAACAGCGCCTCTGGCGACCGCAGCGATGGCAACGGCTATCCCTGCGGTATGATCGGAGAAACCGACCGGCAACTTGAAGGTTTCGGCAAGAGTGACCATTGCCCGGAGATTCACATCTTCGAATGGGGCTGGATATTCTGTCGTGCAATGCAGAAGACGAACCTTGTCCCGTAATGCGGTTTTCCCGGCGGCAGATAAAAAAGCCCTTTGAAAAGCGTCTAGTGATGGCTTCTGACCATTTCCAACATAACCATAGGCGAGTACACCGAGCGCCTGCTCAACCTCATCCAGGGTGCTCATCCCTGTCGACAGAATCACCGGCTTACCGGTCTGCGCGACATAGAGCAGTAAAGGACCGTTGGTGATCTCGCCCGAGGGTATTTTCAGGTAAGGTAAGTCAAAAGTCTTGGAGAGGAGATCAACACTTTCAAAATCAAAGGGAGTAGATAGAAACTGGATGCCTTTACTCTGGCAATGTGCCATCAGCTGACGATGCGCAGCCTCGTCCAATTCCAGTTGGCGAATCATGTCGAACTGGGATTCTTCTGCGCCGGTGTTACTGACGACCTGATACTCTGCCTTGGGTGCAGATTTGCTGACCAGGTTTTGCGCCTTGAAGGTTTGGAACTTGACTGCGTCGGCTCCAGCGTCAGCGGCGACATCTATGAGTTGCAGGGCCAGATCAATGGAACCGTTATGGTTGACACCGGCTTCAGCAATGATGTAGGTCGAGCCTCGTGATTGCACCCTAGTTACCTCAAATCAAAAAAATGCTTTTTGAGCAACGTTTCATCCAATTGAACATATTTCAAAACATCTTTGATCTTCTGCGAGGTATCTCCATTGCCGAAGAGATTGTCGATAGCAGAGCAGTCCTTGGAAAACGCTTCTTGGATAGCGCTGGAGATCTCATCAGCATTAGCCTCACAATTAATTATTGAAGCCGCCTGTAACCGACCCCTCTGCCGATCACCAATATTGACCGTTGGAATTTTGAAGGATGGCGCTTCATACAACCCGCTAGAGGAATTGCCTACAACAGCATCTACCCGTGCCATCACACTCAGGTAGCGCAACTGGCCAAGAGAATCATACGCCTTGGCCTGTGGATGTTCGGCAACGAAGCTATCAATCATCGGGATCAGTGCCCGGCCGGCCGGGTCGGCGTTAGGATAGGTAAAGATCACTCCAACATCGGGACCGAGCCGATCCAAGGCAGTCAACAATTCCTGAAACTGTTGCTCGGGCGAGATTAGTTCCAAGGTCGCTGGATGGAAGGTGACCAGCAGGTTTTTCTCCTGAAAGGTGTAACCGATCTGCTTCTGGATTTCTTCTCGGCTAAGCCGCTTGACCCTCTTGATCTGATCAATCCCGGTACTGCCGAAGTTATAAACATGTTCGGGATTCTCACCCAATTGTCGAACTCTTGCAGCTGACTGCTCATTTGAAACGAAGTGCAAATGGGCCATTTTGGTAATGCTGTGACGGATCGCCTCGTCAAAGGCTCCTTCTGTCGTATCGCCACCGAACAAATGAGCTATCGGGATGCGAGCCACCAGAGCCGCCTGTGCAGCAGCGAGGATTTCAAAACGGTCCCCGAGAAGAACAAGGAGGTCAGGTTTTAAATTATCCAGGGCTTCGGCAAAGCCGATGACGCCGAGACCAATTGATTTGGTAATGCCGACCGCAGTATCGCTGGCAAGCAGCATCTCAACCTTGGAATCAATCACAAAGCCATCAGCCTCGATCACTTTGTAGGTCAAGCCGAACTCGGGCGCGAGGTGCATGCCGGTGACAATGATCTGCAGTTGAAGGTCAGGATCCGCCTCGATTTCCTTCATTAACCAGTACAGCAGGCCATACTCGGCTCGGGTTCCGGTGACGATACTTATCTTGCGTTTAGGCATGGTTCCCTCCAAGCGAGGCGCTGCTGGGGATATTTATCAAGCGTCGCTCAAGGTTCTTGGCCACTGAGAGATCCATACGCGGACAATCTTTAAACATAGGCAATTTATGCATCAGCGTCCAGGTCGGACGCGTCATTATTCCTGAGCCGTTAGTAAGGTCCAGCAATTCATCGCGTTTATCACCGTTGGCATCATCGAGCAGCAGAGCATTCAACCAATAGTTACTCTGGGCATGCATTGGTTCTGAAAAAAACCGCAGACCACTTACTGCAGTAAATTCCCGCTGGTAAGTTCCAGCCAGAGCCCTTTTGTTCTGCAAAAACTTTGGCAACTGTTCAAGCTGTGCGCACCCAAGGGCCGCATTTATGTTCGGCAGACGGTAGTTGTAACCGACCATGTCGTGGCGGAACTCCCACTTGTGCGGCACTTTTGCGGTCGTGGTGAGGTGCTTGGCCAAGGTGCCCAGTTGTTCATCGTTAGTCAGTATCGCCCCGCCGCCGCCGGTGGTAATCACCTTGTTCCCGTTGAAACTCAGGGCCGACAATTTGCCCCACTGACCAGTGTGCTTGTCTTTGTAATAAGAACCGAGCGATTCGGCTGCATCCTCAACTAAAACCAACTTGAAGCGTTCGCAAACTTCCAGTAATGGATCAAGATCAACAGGATGGCCATAGGTGTGCATAGGGACGACAGATTTGATGCGACGGCCGGTGGTTTTATTAAAACACTCACTACCTCGAACCTCGGCAATCGCCGTCAGATAATCGGCCAATTTGTGCGGGTCCAGCCCGAGCGTCGCTTCTTCGCTATCAACAAAGTGAGGGATTGCCCCACAATAACTGAGTGCATTCGGGGTGGCGACAAAGGTCAATGTCGGCAGCAACACCTCATCCCCAGGTTCGACGCCGGCTAAAATGAGACACACATGCAGCGCTGCGGTACCATTGACTACGGCTATCGCCCGTTTGACACCGGTGAACTCTGCCAGCATCTCCTCAAAGCGATCGACGTAACTCCCCACCGAAGAGACCCAACCCGTATCGAGGCAATCCTTGACGTAATCCCACTCCTTACCCGCAAAGGTCGGCTCATGCAGGCTGACAAAACTGTCACTCTGGCCGATTACATTTTTGAGGGTATTGTGAACTTCATTGCAATCCATGGTTCAGCCTAAATGTTGTAGGTATCCGCCTTGTAGCTGCGGAGGTTATCTGGATTGCTGAACCATTCGGCGGTTTGAGTCAGCCCAACCCTCAGGCCCTCTAATCCGGCATACTGTGGTTTCCAGCCGAGCAGGCTCGCGGCCTTGCTGTTATCCGCCCAAAGTCGTTCAACTTCACTCTTCTCCGGCCGCAGACGCACCTCGTCGGTTTCGATCTCGACTTGTGCCCCCATCACTTCGGCAATCATGCGTACCGTGTCACCAATGGAAACTTCGAAATTGCTACCGACATTGATTACCTCGCCGACGGCATCATCCGCTTCGGACACTGCGATAAAGCCGTTAACGGTATCGGCCACGTAGTTGAAATCTCGAGTTGGATGGATAGCCCCCAGCTTGAGGATCCGTTTTCCGTTGGCAATCTGGGTAATGATGGTTGGGATAACGGCCCTTGCAGATTGGCGTGGCCCGTAAGTATTAAAGGGACGGATGATAGCAACCGGCGTTTCGAAGGAGCTATAAAACGACATGGCAATCTGGTCAGCCCCTATTTTTGACGCTGAATAGGGTGACTGTCCCTGCAGTGGGTGTTCCTCGGTAATCGGTACGAAGCGCGCCGTACCGTAGACCTCGCTGGTCGAGGTGTGTACGATCTTTTCAATACCCAGTTCGCGAGCGGCCTGAACAATATTCAGGGTACCCTTGATATTGGTGTCTACGTAGGTATCCGGGGAGTGATAGGAATAAGGGATTGCTATCAGGGCAGCAAGATGTAAAACGACATCGCAGCCCGTCATCGCTTCCTTAACCCCATGAGGGTCCCGAATGTCCCCGGAGAAGACTTCGATCGCCTTCCGGACTTCAGTGGATGCCTGATCCAGCCAACCCCAAGAGTTGAATGAGTTGTAAAGCACGAAGGCTCGAACCGAATGGCCACGGCGGACAAGTTCTTCCACCAGATGCGAACCGATGAAGCCGTCGGCACCGGTAACAAGTATTTTTTTATTTTTTAAATTCATAGCTTTGCCTTGGTGAATTCCAATACTAGATCTTGTGGATTATTTTTTTCTTTTTAGGAAACCCTGCATTAAATCGGCACACATTTAAAGAACCCAGTTCCCGTCTATCGATTCCTAACTCGGCAGGTTTAACAACATTCCTCGACCCAACCTCAGTACAAACAGAAAAAGCCACTTATCGCCGATGCTCATCGGAAAAAGTGACTTCGATGTCAGGCAATACTAACCCGACTGCCCTGGCCTCCGCCAAAACCGCATGTATTCTGTTCTGAATTATTTGATTGGATAATTTAGCCGCAGTATGGATTGCATGTCAATATGTAAACGCTTAATTTAAGTACATTTTTGGAAAGTCAGGAAGATAGGCTATATGGATGTGGACGGAAACCTTAAAGGGCTTTTTTTGCACGCCGATAAAAGCGGATGGACGCAGATGAAAACCTTAAACCCGTTCTTTCTCTGGGGCGAGATAAAGGGCTTGGTTTGCCTTGCTCATATCCGCTCTTATCAGCGTTCGGAAAGGTTTTAAGGTTTTTTACTGCAGATCTGCTTCTCTACCCCGCCCCTTCAAGAAGAAGGATTTTACTGAACTGGCGGAAATCATCCAGACGATTTTCGACGACTGATCGAACAATCTCTAAATTCAACTTTCGATAATCGTGTACGGCGATATTGCGGAAACCAACCATCGCCTGTAATCGTTCTTTGAGTTCAGAGGTGATCAGGTCGGCTTGTTGGATGAATTCAAAAGCGTCCCTCGATTCTTGGGGGATTCCGAGCTTTTTGACCCGCACCAGATGCATGGCGGCGGCAATCGAGGCTTCGCAGGCACGTTGTAGATTGAGAATAATCGAATCCTGACGGGTAAAATTTGTTTCCAGCTCGGTTTCATGACCAAGGTACTCTTCTTCAATCCGCTGCAAACAGCGCTCAATGATCGCAACCTTATTCAGCAGAACATCATTGACCATAGATTACTCCTTGATCACGCACAGCATCAAGGATGCCCCGCCGTTCTTCATTGAGCCTGGCATAATCGGCAAAGGTTCTTGTCTCGAACTCTTCTGCGGCCAAAAGGTCTCTAGCAAAGAGCCGTTCACCAAAGGCAACGACCTGCATCCGCATAACCGTGCTGGCTGCTAACAAGCTAACGAGATCGACCTCACGACCGACCAGGGTGGCAAGTTTTTGCTCAAGGTCCCAACGTTCGACCGCCTGCAAAGGAGCAGCAGTCAATATCGCGACATCAATATCGCTTTCAGGGTGCTGCTGCTCAGTGCCCCAACTGCCGAAACGATAAAGGGCGAGAAGGTCGTCGCGTTTGGACAACTCAGCAAGAATCAATGATATTTTGGCGGTATCGGTCATTTTCTTAACGGTTTTAAGGTTTTAGATGTTTTCCTGTTTGGCTTTGGGTCGTCTTTACACCTGCACAAATTGCTGATGGTTATCTTAACAAAATTTTTCATTTTTTTTTGAACATTGAGAAAACCACAAACTTGGTCTTTCTCTAGGGTAGGTCAAAAGCTTGGTTTGCCTTGCTGCTATCCGCCTTATCCGCTGTTATCGGCGTTCGAAAAGGATTTACAGGCTTTTGCGGTTCTCCTTTATGAACCAAGATCAGCTTCATACCAACCGAGTGCTTCAGTCAGACCCTCGGCGATAGTATGGCTGGGCCGATAACCTAAGAGTTTCTTTCCCTTGCTGACATCGGCTTGGGAGTGCAGAACATCCCCCTTACGGAAATCGCGATGGAGGGGTTTAAAGGACTGCAGGTGCGAATGGCGGTCGGCCAGGCCCGAGCGCAGGAGTTCAAACAGTTCCAGTAGGGTGGTTCTGGCATTTACGGCGACGTTGTAGACCTGGTTGCCGGCTTCGGGGTGGTCACTGGTGGCAGCGAGCAGGTTGGCCTGGATGACGTTTTTGATATAGCAGAAATCGCGGCTGGTTTCGCCGGTGCCGTTGATAAAAATGGTTTCTTTGCGCAACATGCTGGAGACCCATTTGGGGATGACTGCCGCGTAGGCGCCATCTGGATCCTGGCGGGGACCGAAAACGTTGAAATAGCGCAAGCCGATCGAATCGAGACCGTAGGTGCGGCCGAATACATCGGCATAAAGCTCGTTGACATATTTGGTGACGGCATAGGGAGACAGCGGCTTGCCGATGATCTCTTCAACCTTGGGCAGGCCAGGATGATCGCCATAGGTGGAACTGCTGGCAGCGTAGACAAATCGTTTGACACCCGTCTCTTTGGCGGCCACCAGCATATTCAGTTGCCCGGTCACGTTGCTGGCATTGGAGGTGATGGGATCTTCGATGGAACGAGGGACCGAGCCTAATGCAGCCTGGTGCAAAACGTAATCGACCCCTGCGCAAATCTTTCGGCAGATGTCGGGATCGATGATATCGCCTTCGGTGAACTGAAACCTTCCCCACTGCTCGGGTGTGACCAGCGATTTGACTTCATCCAGGTTCGCTTGCTTGCCGGTGGAGAAGTTATCCAGCCCGATGACCTGCTGATCAAGCTTCAGCAAGGCTTCAAGCAGATTTGAACCGATAAAGCCGGCACAGCCGGTAACCAGCCAGCGTTTGGGCGCTGCTTGCAGATTTTTTTTGACGGTTTCGTAGGCGGAGGTCATTAATAATCCATGCTGTTTAGGTTGATATTTTTATTAGGCTGAAACAATAAAGAAACTGTTGAGCAAATTCTCTTTATTGTAAAGCAGAGGTCCCCCTTCAGGGGTTTTGACTTGGCCACCGGCGGCTTCGACGACGGCATGACCAGCAGCGGTGTCCCATTCCATGGTGGGGCCGAGACGGGGGTAGAGATCGGCTTTGCCTTCTGCAACAACGCAGAGTTTTAAGGAACTGCCGACGGAAATAGCATCAGCCACCTTGATGGTTCTTAAGTAGGCATCCAGTTCGGGAGAAGGATGGGAGCGACTCATGACAACCGTCATGCCTTTTTGCGGTTCTGGCCGACGCACACTGATGGCGATCTGCTCAGCCTGACCCTGCTGGGTCCAGGCCCCCTGCCCTTTGATGCCGCTGTAAAGTTTGTCTTGAGCCGGAACATAGACAACACCAAGCACTGGCACTCCGGTTTCAATCAGAGCGATATTGACGGTAAACTCACCATTACGCTTGATAAACTCCTTGGTGCCATCAAGCGGGTCAACCAGCCAGAAGCGCTGCCAATTTTTACGGTCTGCGTAGGCAATTCCCTTCCCTTCTTCGGAGAGGATGGGAATCTCAGGATAGAGTTTGGCGAGTTCCGCAACAATAACCTGGTGAGAGGCCTTGTCGGCGGCGGTCAAGGGCGACTTGTCGTCTTTCATCTCGACTTCGATCTGCCCTTCGTAGACCCTCATAATCGCTACGCCAGCGTCTTTGGCGATTTGACAAATACTTTCAATATCGATCGGCATGGAGTTACTCATCCTATAGAATTCACTCTAAGAATCACTACTTAAAGCATTAAGTTATATACCCTTTTCCTAGCCCTAACACCCTAGAAAATCAAAGTTCAGACTGTTTACTGATGATTTGCTCAACAATCAGTTCCGCCAAATCTTCGGCTGGGGTCTCACCTGCATCAACGACGATTTCAGGATCCTCCGGTGGTTCGTAATCGGAATCGATGCCGGTAAAGTTGGGGAGCTCACCGGATCTGGCCTTTTTGTAAAGCCCCTTGGGATCGCGCTGTTCACAGATTTCCAGCGAGGTATTGACGAAAATTTCGATAAATTCGCCTTCTTCGAGAAGTTCCCTGGCTAACCGCCGCTCGCTTCTAAATGGAGAAATAAAGGCCGTGAGGACGATGATCCCGGCATCAACGAACAGTTTGGCGGTTTCGCCGATCCGACGGATATTTTCCACCCGGTCGGCATCGGTGAAGCCAAGGTCACGGTTGAGTCCGTGACGGACGTTGTCGCCGTCGAGCAAATAGGTGTATTTCCCAAGACTGTGCAGACGCTTTTCCACGAGATTGGCAATGGTCGATTTACCTGCGCCGGACAGACCGGTGAACCAGAGCACCTTGGGAGTTTGGTCGGTAAGTTGAGCGCGGCTTGCTTTATTGATGTCGATCGACTGCCAGTGAATGTTGGTCGCCCGGCGGAGTGCGTAATCGATCATCCCAGCACCAACGGTGGCATTGGTATAACGATCGATGAGGATGAAATTGCCGGTAGCCCGATTTTGCGGATAGGGATCGAAGGCGATCGCTCTATTTAGACTGAAATTACAGACACCAACCTCATTGAGTTCAAGGGTCTTGGCCGGTTCGGTCTCAAGGGAATTAACATTCACCTTATGCTTGAGAGTGCTGATTTGGGCAGAGGCGGTGGCGGCACCGACCTTGATATGGTAACTACGGCCAGGCAACAGGGCATCTTCGTGCATCCAGACCAGATGCGCTTGAAACTGATCGGCAAAATCGGGGCGTTGTTCCAGGGTTGTCAGCATATCACCACGGCTGAGATCGATCTCATCTTCCAGGGTAATGGTCACGGCCTGACCTGCGCAGGCCTCTTCGAGCTCCCCATCCATAGTGACAAGGCGAGCCACCTTGCTACCCTGCCCCGATGAGGGGACCACGACGGCATCTCCGGGAGAGATTTTTCCCGAGGCGATAGTGCCGGAAAAACCACGGAAATCAAGATTTGGCCGATTCACCCATTGAACCCGCATCCGAAACGGTTGTTCCAAAGCCCGATCGGTGACCGAAATGGTTTCCAGGTAGTTCATCAGCAAGGGTCCCTGGTACCAGGGGGTCTGGCCGCTGCGATCGACAATGTTATCCCCTTTTAGAGCCGACAGCGGGATATAACAGATTTCTTCAAAACCGAGCTCTTGAACGAATTCGGCATATTCCCTTCTGATTGCGTCGTAGGTGGCTTGGGAATAATCGACCAGATCCATTTTATTAATCGCCACCACAACTTTGCGGATGCCGACCAGCGACACCAGGTAGCTGTGCCGTTTGGTCTGGGTGAGCACGCCCTTGCGGGCGTCGATCAGAATGATAGCGACATCGGCGGTTGAGGCGCCGGTGACCATATTGCGGGTGTACTGTTCATGCCCCGGGGTATCAGCCACAATGAATTTTCGCTTGTCGGTGGAGAAAAACCGATAGGCGACATCAATCGTGATCCCTTGCTCTCGTTCGGCTTGCAGACCATCGAGCAGCAGAGCATAGTCGATCTCTTCGCCTTGGGTGCCGACCTTTTTACTGTCGACCTCGAGGGCCGCCAACTGGTCTTCGAAGACCAGCTTGGAATCCCAAAGAAGTCTGCCAATCAGGGTACTTTTGCCATCATCAACGCTGCCGCAAGTAATAAACCGCAGCAGCGATTTTTCCTCTTGAGTTTTGAGGTAAGCGTGAATATCTTCTGCGATCATTTCAGATTGATGAGCCATTAGAAATACCCCTCTTGTTTTTTCTTCTCCATCGACCCCGCCTGATCGTGGTCAATCAGCCGACCTTGCCGCTCTGAGGTTCGGGTAAGCAGCATTTCCTGGATGATTTCGGGTAAGGTGGCGGCGGTTGACTCGACTGCCGCGGTCAGGGGGTAACAGCCGAGAGTGCGAAACCGGATCGATTTCATCTGCACTTTTTCGCCAGGCAATAGTTCCATGCGGTCATCATCGAGCATAATCAGCATGCCGTTACGTTCGACGACCGGCCGTTCCTTGGAATAATAGAGCGGCACGATGGGAATACTTTCCAGATATATGTACTGCCAGATATCTAGCTCGGTCCAGTTCGACAGGGGAAAAGAGCGGATACTTTCGCCCGGCTTGACTTTGGCGTTATAAAGGTTCCAGAGCTCTGGCCGCTGGCTTTTTGGATCCCAGTGGTGGTTGGCATTGCGAAAGGAAAATATTCGTTCCTTGGCACGTGATTTTTCCTCATCGCGGCGCGCGCCACCGAAGGCGGCATCAAATTTATACTTATTGAGTGCCTGTCTCAGGGCTTCGGTCTTCATGATATCGGTGTATAGCGCGCTGCCGTGAGTGAAAGGTGTTACGCCCTGCTTGCGGCCCTCTTCGTTGGTATGGGTGAGTAACTTGAAATCGTATTCGCTGGCCATGCGCTCACGAAATTCGATCATTTCGCGAAACTTCCAGGTAGTGTCGACATGCATCAGCGGAAAAGGGATGGTCCCTGGATAAAACGCCTTCTTGGCAAGATGCAGCATCACCGATGAGTCTTTACCGATCGAATAGAGCATCACCGGATTTTCGAACTCGGCAGCAACTTCGCGCATAATATGGATACTCTCCGCCTCAAGCTGGCGAAGATGCGTCATCTCAATCTTCATTGAAATACCTTCCGAACAAATATAGGTTAAGGTTTTAAAGCGCTTTTTTACCGACGACTCACGATTTAACTAGCTTTTGCCGTTCAGTATATTCTTTTTCACATAGCTGAGGATCTGCTTGGCGGCAGCTTCACTGCTGAGGTTATCAACCTCGATCACCAACTCAGCTGCTGGTGGCTCTTGATAAGCAACGTCGACTCCTGGAAAATTGGTAAATTCGCCCTGCCGTGCCTTGGCGTAGTGGCCCTTGTCATCTCGTTGCTCACACGCTTCGACGGTGGACTTTAAATAGACTTCGACAAAGCGCTGCGACATCTCGCGAGCGGCAAGCCGACTTTCAAGGTAGGGCGAAACAAATGAAGCAACGACGATAATTCCGTTCTTTTCAAGCATGGCACAAAGATGTCCTGCCCGTCGGACATGAGAGTTGACTTCATCGGTAGAAAAACCCACCTCCGGGAACAGCGGCCTTACGTCCTGACTGTCGAGGCGTTCAACTTTGAGCTGCTGCTTGGTCAACTCCTTATACACCCGGCTGGCCAACTCCTTCTTGCCCGAAGCGGGCAAACCGGTGAACCAAAGAACAAAGGAGGGTACCTCTTTCTTTCCCCAGCCGATTTTTTGCCACAACCGCTCGTGAAAAAAATATAGCCCCATCTTAGCAAAAACTTCGAGAAAACCAATGCTGATGGCCAGCGCAAACTCGCCAGTAAAAACAAAAACAATCACCGCCGTGGTGATTGTCGCCAAGGTCCGCCAGGACAAGGCTTTTAACACTGAACGTTTGTGAGTTTCGTATTGCAATATTCGCTTCCTGAGATTAAGACGCAGATGGGCACATAAATCGCGGATTATACTCTTGTTTGGTAAATTTAGAAATTGAAAAGCTTATAGAGTTTAAAAAAAACCTCGCCTTCCAGCTTCGCTACCGAAAGATCGTAAGGCGGCGTCAGCGAAAACATCTTTTTCAGACATTAGCCTGCGAAGCCTAAAGAAGATGAGAGAAAGCGATCATTCTAGTAGTTTGCCGGGCTAGTGTCCCGTGCGGTTAATTCCATCCATTAATTCTGGCCCTTTTGTCCGCTGGCTTCGTTGCGGCTCCTCGGCTTAGCTTTGGCTAGGCCTGCGTCGACGCGCCTTGCCATCAGCCTAAATTGCTCAGAATTA
>CAMYNC010000123.1 GCA_947259685.1 uncultured Desulfuromonadales bacterium
AGTGCGGCTGTCACTGGCCATGGCTGTTTCCCTTCATGCCAGTCAGCTGCAAAAACACCTCTTCCAGGCCGCTCTGATCAGTCTCGATATCACGGATTTTCAGCCCCAGCTGGCAGACCAGGTTGAGCAGCACTCCGGCGCTCTCACCGGCCGGCAGGTTCAGCTCCAGCTCGCGGCCATCCTGTTTGAGTTTTGGCCGATAAGCCTCCAGCCCCACCGGCATTTCCTGCAGCGCCACCTCCAGCCAAAGACGCAGTTGGCGATTCGACAAGCGCCGCACCAGCTCGTGGGTCCGTTCCATGGCGATCAGTTCTCCATGATGCATAATCGCGATCCGGTCGCACATCTCTTCGGCTTCTTCCAGATAATGGGTGGTCAGCAAAATAGTCGTTCCTTCGCGATTGATCTCGCGAACGAACTCCCAGAGACCAAGGCGCAGCTCGACATCGACCCCGGCAGTCGGCTCGTCCAGAATCAGCAGACGCGGCTTATGGATCAGCGCCTTGGCGATCATAAAGCGCCGCTTTAAACCGCCGGAGAGCTTGAGCATCACCTTGCCCAGGTGCGGCCGCAAACCGAGTCGGTCGATCAGCAACTGCCGCCAGACCGGATCATCCTTGACCCCATAGTAGCCGGCGTGCAGTTTGAGCGCCTGATCGATGGTGAAAAAATTATCGATGACAATTTCCTGATGTACCACCCCAAGCATCTGCCGGGTTTTCCGGTAATCCTGCTGGTTATCGTAACCGAAAGCGCTGATCTGACCGGCGTCGATCCGCGCCACTCCGGCAATCATATTGATGGTCGTGCTCTTGCCTGCGCCGTTCGGCCCAAGCAGGCCGAAGATCTCCCCCTGCTCAATCGCAAAGCTGACCCCCTTGACCGCCGCGACCCCGGCAAATGATTTCTCTAGCTTTTTAATTTCAAGTGCCTTTTCCATCCGGCGACTATACATCCGCCCGCAGGTGCTGGCAAGCCGGCAGATGGCACCGATAGGCTGTCTTCCAGAAGCGGGAAAAGCTATAATGAAATGAAGCCAAAAAGCTTAAAGAGGAGGCTGTCATGCTAAAAGATCGATTTACATATGTTTGCCTAGAGGCCGAAGCCGGGCGCGATGCTTTTGTGATTCATCCCGCCACCCGGGAAGAAGGCCTGGTGGATAGTTGTACCCTGCCCGCCCAGCGGATGATCGTGAAGACCGCTGCCGGCAAGACCCGGAGTTGGGATTTCCACGAGTGCGAAGAACTGACCCGCCTGAAGCAGGAATGGCCGCGACGCTAACAGCGCGGATGCTGGCAGCGATATCGGCGCTGTGAGCATAGCGGAAGAGCGTTAGTTGCTGGTGATCTTGTGAAGCCTTGGCTGTTTTTTCGCCGTATCCGACATCTAACCGTTGCTAGAAAGTGGTGGACTGTGGCTGGAAAAACAAACCCGTCCTCACAGCGCTGCCAAGCAGATTTCACAAGGAGGAAATTTTCTTAGGGGCTTTCAGCAGCGGGTCCGCTTGACAAAATCAGAGGCAACAAGGATCATAATCGCTTGGGTGAATTACCCCTTGATTCGCTTTGCACCGAGGAGCAGATGCAGGCCGATTACCTGTTTGTCTACGGCAGCCTGCGGCGAGGCTCATCCCACCCGATGCAGCTGCTGCTGGCCAACCACTCCCGTTACTGCGGCCATGCCCGGTTTCAAGGCAAACTGTATGATCTGGAGGGCTATCCCGGGGCGATCTCTTCAGACGATCCACAGGATCGGGTCCAGGGCGACCTGCTGCAGATAACCAGTCACCAGCTGCTGGAACAGCTCGATAGCTATGAGGGAGTGGGGTCAGGTTTTACGCAACCCAATGAATATTTACGGCAGGTCGTCAGGATTGCATCTGCAAGCGCTGGCAACCTGAAGGCCTGGATCTATCTCTATAATCGAACGGTCGCAAAGCAGCGCCAGATTCACAGTGGCGACTACCTCAGCGACCGGGAAACAAGGAAGAAATCTTGAGCCTGCTCACCACCCTCAGTCTGGCCGGCGCCTTATTGCTGATGATGGCCGCGCCTGGGCCAGGCGTTATGGCCACCATTGCCAGAGCCCTGTCTTGCGGCCTGCGACCGACCTTGAGCATGATCGCCGGGATGGTGCTGGGCGACCTGCTGTTCCTCCTGTTCGCGATCTTCGGTCTGGCGATGGTGGCGTCCCTGCTCGGCGAGCTATTTGTGCTTATCAAGCTGCTCGGCGGCGGCTACCTGGCCTGGCTCGGCTGGCAAACCCTTCGTAGCCGCCGGCAACCGCTGCAGAGCACAACTGTAAGCCTCAGCCACCGCAGTCAGTTTCTCAGTGGCCTGCTGATCACCCTGGGCAACCCGAAAGTAATTATTTTCTATTGCAGCCTGTTGCCCGGTTTTGTCAACTTGCAGGGTCTGCAGGCAGGCGATATTCTGCTATTGGCAACCATCATCGTCACCTGCCTGTCGGTAGTGATGACCAGCTACGCTCTGCTGGCCAGCCGGGTCCGGCTACTGCTGACTAAACCCACTGGGAACCAGACCGTGCAAACCGCTTTCGGTACCATTATGATCAGCGCCGGCGCCCTGATTGCATGCCGTTCCTGAGCAAAACCTCTTGCCACCCTGGAGAAGAAGCCATGCCTTATCGTCTGTTGGTCCCGCTGCTGTTCCTTTTGCTGGCCCTGGTCTCCCCCCAGCCAGCCAGGGCACAACTGGACCAGGCCACCGCCGAGATCATCGCCCTGGAAATCCGCAACCTGTCGACTTCTGTCGATCGTCTGACCCGCCTGCTCTACGATCAGGCGGTGAAAAATGAAGAAGACGCGGTGCTGCGTAAGCTGGATATTGCCGTCGCCTACCTCAACTTCCGCTCGCGGCGGATCGAGACGCTGGAACGCGACCTGCAGAACACCCGCAGCACCAAAACCCGCATGGAGGATGTCATCCGCCAATGGGAGCAACGGATGGAGTTGCTCGAGCAACAGTCCAGTGACACCAGCGGTCCAAGCGGTGAGGCCGAAGTCAGCCGGGATGAAGCTAACCAGCAGCTGAAAATGCTGAAACGCCGGCTGGCCCACCTGGACAGCGAAATTCTCAATTACGAAAACAATGTCAGCGAACTGCAGAACCAGGTCGACAGCGTTGAGAGTTTCGTTGAACGTCACCTGGAGCTCTGATGGATTCTCTCCGCGCCCGTATGATGGCCAGATTTTACGATGCCAGCATGCAGCGTAGCGAACAGCTCTGCCTGGGAGCCTGGCGGGCCGAACTGCTCGCCCATGCCAGCGGCGAAGTTCTGGAGATCGGCTGCGGAACCGGCATCAACCTGCCACGCTATCCGGAAAATCTCAAGCGGCTGATTCTCAGCGAACCTGATCGATTCATGCGCCAACAATTGCAGCAGAAGCTGCCGGCGGAAACCGGCTGGCCGTTGGAAGTATCAGCCTGGAGTGCCGAGCGCATTGCTTTGCCGGATCAATCGCTTGATACCATTGTCTGCACTCTGGTGCTCTGCTCGGTTGCAGACCTGAAAGGGACCCTAGCTGAGCTCATCCGCCTGCTACGCCCGGGTGGCCAGTTGCTGTTTCTGGAGCATGTGCTGGCCGACAATCCCGGCACACTCCGCTGGCAGAGGTTTTTCGAACCACTGTGGAAATGCTGCGGCGGCAACTGTCACCTGACCCGCGATACCGCCCGGGCAATCAGCGCCAGCGGCCTGAGCATCATTCACAACCAAGAGGCGGACATTCTCGGCGCACCGCCGATCGTACGCCGCACCATTCGTGGCCGCGCCGTCAAACTGTAGGGATAAGCCTCATGGATCTGACCACCCCAGCGCTACTTTTTCCGGCCATTTCGTTACTGCTGCTGGCCTACACCAATCGTTTCCTGGTGCTCGCCCAGCTGATTCGGCAATTGCACGGCCAGCCCCAAGCCCAGGACCAGGATGTGATCCTCCGTCAGATCGACAACCTGCGCCAGCGGATCCTTCTCACCAAAGCGATGCAGGGACTGGGGGTGCTCAGTTTCATCCTCTGTTCACTGGCGATGCTGTTTCTGTTTCTCGGCCTCAGCCTGCCGGCCAAACTCAGCTTCGGCCTCAGCCTGTTGCTGCTGGTGCTATCGCTGCTGGTTTCACTTTACGAAATCCTGATCAGCACCAAAGCAATCGAGATTGAACTGGAAGATCTGGAAAACCGTTCCAACCCGGAATGAGTCGACGGGAAACAAGGGATATGAAAAACCTTATAGCGGAATTACGCCGCCGCCTTAATGTCACTAAGCGCCAAAAAAGTGGTGCAATAGACGTCAGCGAGCCTTCTTCGGCGACCTCCCTGGTGCAAAATCAGGATTTCGATCTGGCAAAGATTCCGCCCTGCCCCAAATGCAAATCGGCTGAGGTGGCGAAAATCGTCTACGGTAAACCGGCCCTGACCCGCCAGGTCATTGAAGGGCTGGAATCGGGTAAAATCATCTCCGGTGGCTGTATGATTCAACAGGGTGCCCCTGAGTGGCACTGTAATCGCTGCAATAAAGATTTTGGTCGGTTGCATAACAGATAATCTAAAAGGCTTTTACCACGGAGGACACAGAGGTCACTGAGAAGCAAAACCATACCAGCCTTACCTGTTTGGTGAGTTGAGTTTTTCCTGAACTTCAGCACACATGCAGACCAAGAGGGGACGGCTCTTTTCTTTTCATCGGGAAGGAAGTTGAATAGAGTTCCAAAATTTGAAGTTCTGTTCCCCTCTGAGCCCTCTGTGACCTCTGTGGTAAAGGTTTTATATAAATATGGAGCAAGAAGCATGATTCCCTGGGAATTTCTCGGCACCGCCCAAAGTCCGAATAATGGCGGCGAATTGCGACTGTCGCGGCGTGGTGAAGAATCCTCGATCCGCGTCGCTAATGCCGAACTGATGAACAGTCGCGCCCACGGTTCCGAAGAAGCCCTGGCGGAACTCAGTTGCGCCAGAATTAGCGAGAGGACCGCTCCGAAAATGCTGATCGGTGGCCTGGGGATGGGGTTTACCGCCGCCGCTGCCCTGCACCAGCTGCCGGCAGATGCCGAACTGGTCGTCGCCGAGTTGGTCCCGGGCCTGGTCGAATGGAATCGCACCTTAATCGGCCACCTAGCTGGCCAGCCGCTACAGGACCCACGCGTGCAGGTCGAAATCGGCGATGTCGCCAAGCTGCTGCGCCGTTCACCGCAGCGCTTCGATGCGATTTTGCTCGATGTCGATAACGGCCCCGAAGGCCTTACCCAACCGGAAAATGATTGGCTTTACGGCCACGCCGGCTTGCGCTGCGCTTATCAAGCCCTGCGCCCCGGCGGCGTCCTGGCGGTCTGGTCGGTGGCCCCCGATCCGCAGTTCAGCAAACGGTTGCAGCAGTGCGGTTTTAAAGTCGAAGAGATCCGCTCCCGGGCCCGTAGTCGGGGCAAAGGTGCCCGGCACTGCATCTGGTTGGCGGACATTTAATTTAATCCAGACTTTCCCACCAGGGATAGCAACAGCGTTAACGCAGAGACCGCAGAAACATAGAGAGAACAGCAGCAAGCTTATCCGTTTAAGATCGACCACAAAGAAAAAAAGGAACCCCATGAGCGACCGCCCCGACAATTGGCTGGAACTGGAACGCAAGCAACTCTGGCACCCCTATGCCTCAATGAGCAACGCCCCACAAACCTTTCCGGTAGTTTCCGCCAACGGGGTACGCCTGCAATTGGAAGATGGCCGCGAGCTGATCGATGGTATGTCCTCCTGGTGGTCAGCGATTCATGGCTACAACCACCCCCGGCTCAACGAAGCGGCCCGCCAGCAGCTGGAGAAGATGTCGCATGTGATGTTCGGTGGTCTCACCCACCCTTCTGCCGCCGAACTGGGCCGCTTGCTGGTGGAGCTGACGCCTAAACCTCTGCAGCATGTTTTCCTCTGCGATTCAGGTTCGGTCGCAGTCGAGGTGGCGATTAAAATGGCGATCCAGTACTGGTATGTGCTCGGCAAGCCACAGAAGTCGCGACTATTGACGATCCGCAACGGCTACCACGGCGACACCTTCGGCGCGATGGCGGTCTGCGATCCGGTCACCGGCATGCACCACATCTTCAGCCACCTGCTGCCGCAACACCTGTTTGCCGAAGCCCCAACCTGCCGTAGCGACGCTGAGTGGAGGAATGAGGATATTGCCAGCCTGCAGCAGCTGGTCGAGCAGCACCACGGAGAGCTCGCCGCGATCATTCTCGAACCGATCGTCCAGGGCGCCGGCGGCATGCGTTTCTATGCCCCGGAATACCTGCGCCGGGTGAGAGAACTTTGCGACCGCTACGACCTGCTGCTGATCGCTGACGAAATCGCCACCGGCTTCGGCCGCACCGGCAAGCTGTTCGCCTGTGAACACGCCGGAATTGCCCCCGACATCCTCTGCCTCGGCAAAGCGCTCACCGGCGGCTATATGACCTTGGCGGCCACCCTGGCGACCACACAGGTGGCCGAAACTCTGTCCAGCGGCGATCCTGGTGTCTTTATGCACGGCCCGACCTTCATGGGCAATCCGCTGGCCTGTGCCGTGGCGGTGGCAAGTATCAAACTGTTGCTGGACAGTCCCTGGCAGGAGCGGGTTCAGAGGATCGAGACCGGCCTTGAAAAAAGCCTGGCGCCCTGTCGAGAACTATCGACGGTCGCCGATGTGCGGGTGCTGGGGGCGATCGGAGTGGTCGAACTGAAAGAACCGGTCGATATGCAGACCATCCAGCCGGCCTTCGTCGAAAAAGGGGTCTGGGTGCGCCCCTTCGGCAAACTGGTTTATGTGATGCCGCCGTTTGTTATCGAGCAGAATGATTTGGCTACTTTGACCGAAGCGATCCGTGAAACTGTGACCCAGCGTTGAACCCAGAGTCCCCTTGATGAGCGTCCCAGAAAACTCCGCAAGGTCCAGACTATCCCGCTAAAAAGATTGACCATGATTTATTTAACCTCGCATTTAGCATGCTAAGCTATTGTCATGCCCTTACAATTTAATAGTTGCGGAGGCTCATAAAGCAGCCGCCAGAGAGAGGGGGACAGAGCAATGGTTACACTGGGCAAAGTGAGGTTATGTCAAAGTTGTTTCGCCGGTCTATGTTCGATTGTAGTTTTCATCTGTGTCCTATTAATAAGCCAGCCTGCCGCTGCGCATAGTAACAATAAAATCGCCCTGGTCATGAAAGCTCTGAGCAATCCTTTCTTTTCAGCAATGGAGCATGGAGCGAAAGAGTATGCCCGCAATAGCGGTGCCGCACTGGATATTTTCGGGGTTGAACGAGAGACCGATGTCGCTCATCAGATCGCGATCATGGAGAACATTATTGCCCAAAAGTACCAGGCGATCGTGCTGGCCCCAGCCGATTCTAAACGTCTGATCCCCGTCTGCAAAAAAGCCCTGGAAAACAATATCATTGTAATCAATATCGATAATCCGCTCCACCAGCCGACCCTGAAAAAACAAAATATTTCTATCCCCTTTGTCGGGTCTGACAATCGGGTCGGCGCCGGGTTGGTCGGCAAATACATCCGGAATAAGCTTAATCGAAAAGGCCGGGTTCTTATCATCGAAGGGATCCGCGGGGTTGAAAATGCCGATTTGCGGCGGCAAGGGTTTCACGAACAACTCACTCAAAACTCCGAAATTGAAGTGATCGCCAGTGAAAGTGCCAACTGGCATGCTGATGAAGCATTTTCCCTGACCACTCAGCTGCTTGCGGTTCATGGAAGGATTGATGCAATTCTTTGCGCCAATGACAATATGGCCCTTGGTGTTTTGCAAGCACTGGAACTACAAGGATTGGCGGGTAAGGTGTTGATCGGTAGCTACGATAACATTGAAGCGGTTCGCGCCGAGATGCGCAGTAATCGAATTCATGCCACCGTTGAGCAACACCCCGAACTGATGGGCGAATATGGAGTTAAACTTGCGCTGCGGGCATTGCGCGGCAAGAAAATACCCGAGCAATCAACGGTCCCTCTCGACCTGGTGACCCACGATGCGTTTCAGGAGACCCTGGGCTTAAGTATCTCAAGCTTGAAAAACCCATTTTTCAAGATACTGGTGGATGGGGCAAAACGTTCAGCTGAAGTCCTGGGCGTCACATTGGTTGTCGCCGATGCTGAGGACAGAGACGATAAGCAGTTGAGCGATATCCTCGAATTCATTGAAAGGCGGGTTTCAGCGATCATTATCAATCCGACCAATGCCGATACAATTGTCCCTGGGATCGAGCTTGCAAACAGCAAGAAAATTCCCGTTTTTACCGTGGACCGAAAGGTTTCCGGTGGCCAGGTCCTGTCATTGGTCGCCTCGGACAATGTCGCCGGTGGCGAACTGGCAGCCCAGGTGCTGGCCAAACGACTTAATGGCAAGGGACGGGTTGTTGAACTGGAAGGGATACCTGGAGCATCGGCTACGGTTGATCGCGGGACCGGTTTTAACAATGCGCTGAAAGGCTATCCCGGCATTCAGGTTGTGGCCCGTGAATCGGCTCAGTTCGAGAGGGAACAGGCGAAAAAGATCATCGCGCAGCTGCAAAGTGCTCGGCTCAACTTTGATGCTGTCTTTGCTCATAACGACAATATGATTTTAGGTACACTGGACGCTCTGCTGGAAAGTGGAGATACCGGCAAAGCCTTGGTCGGGTTCGATGGCATCCCCGAGGCGATTGATGCCATCCATAATCGGCAACTAGCTGCCACCATCGCCCAGGTTCCAGGCGAAATGGGCCGGATTGTGGTGGGTAAAGCGGTCGCATATTTGCGCGGAGAGCCAGTTCCCGCGCTGGTGCCGGTCAGCCTCGAAGCGATAACCCAAGAAGACTGAATATTTATGTTTCATCGTATCAATCAGAAAATCTACGGAATCGCCTGCCTGTTCATTGTCCTCTCTTTGTTAACCTTTGGCGGAATCGCAATTTTCCTGGATCGACAGACTGAAGCCGCAGAAAAGGAACAGGCGGCGTTGGTTTCGGCGAGTGATTTTTTCACTCTTCGGCAGATGTTTTTTCAGCTACGGGCCTGGGATCGTGCCGTTTTACTGAAAGGTGATCCTGAGGCTGAAAGCCGCTTTGTCCAAACCATGCAACTTTTGAAGGAACAGCTCACTCAGTACCATGGCCAGGCCACACAGCAACAAAGAAGAACGCAAATTGGCGCCGTCAGCGGTTCCGTAAGGCAATATGAAAACGATTTCAGCCAACTGTCGCAGCTTATCGCACGGCATCAACTGCTGGAGACGGATATAGAGACGACCTATAAATCGATCGAAGCAGCAGGTCTGAATCGAGGCGACTCGCTATTGTTGCGAAAAGTTTTTCTTCTTAACCATTTTCAGGTCGGATACATCAAGGATGGTCGTTCGTCCGGTTTTCAGGCACTTAAAATCGTCCTTGAATCTATGGCTCAGGCCTTTGAAGAAGCAGGTTCCCTGGACAATAGAATCATCGGGTATGTTGTTAACTATGGTCACTTGCTGGATAGTTACGAAGCTTTGAACAAGGATATTGAAGAAACCAGCAATAGCCTTGAAAAAAACTATCTCTTGTCGGTTAATTTCTTCGAGAAATTATCAAATGATTTAGAGACACAATCCAACCGTACCATTACATCGTCAAATGAACGTCGTATTCAGCTAAAAAAAGTAATGTATATCTACTTTCCGCTTGTCAGTGTCATTATGTTTGCTTTTTTACTCATGCTGGCAAAAAAGATCGTTACTCCGATTAATTCTCTGCTCCAAGTCATCAATGAAGTTAAAGCGGGAAACAGCGCACAACGCTTTCAGTCCATGGGAGGTTCCGAGGATGAGCTGAACCAGCTCGGATTATCTTTTAATAGCATGCTGGACAGGCTTGATGATCATCAGACACGGATGCTCGAATATCAGGCTGAACTGACGAACAAGGTCACGGAACTAGGTGAGACCAACGAAAAACTTCAGGTTGAAATCACCGAACGCATGCTCGCTGACAAAGAGAAGACCCATCTTGAAGAGCAACTCAGGCAATCACAAAAAATGGAAGCTCTCGGCACCCTTGCCGGTGGTATCGCCCATGATTTCAACAATATTCTGGCGGCAATCCTTGGCTATACCGAATTGACCAGGCTCAGACTTGCTGATCGGCCCAAAGAGAAAAAATCTCTGGATGAAGTGCTCAAAGCGGCAAACCGGGGCAAACAGCTGATTCAGCAGATTTTGGTGTTCAGCCGCAAAGGTGAGGGGAAACGCGACCACATCAAGAGCGATCTGGTGGTTGAAGAGGCAATCAGCCTGCTTCGTCAGACGATTCCTGCAACAATACCAATCCATGTTTCTCTCGACTCGCAAACCGGGACGATACAAGCCGATCCAACTCAAATTCATCAGATCGTCATCAACCTTTGCACCAATGCCTACCATGCGGTTCGTGATGTCTCTGGAGAGATTGAGGTTCGACTTGAACCGGTTGAGGTCGATCAACAGATGGCCACACAAAATCCAGATTTTATCCCAGGTGCCTACGCACAACTGACGATCAAAGATACCGGGACGGGCATACCCCCCTCGGTCAGACCACGTATTTTCGATCCATTTTTCACGACTAAGAAACAGGGAGAAGGGACAGGAATGGGGTTAGCTGTCGCTTATGGCATCATTCAGGACCATTGCGGAGCTATTGAGGTGGAGAGCGCTGTCGGGACGGGAACAACTTTTCGGGTGTTTTTGCCCCTGTCATTCGGGGAGGCGAACAAAGTTTCGGCTACACAGATGAGCCTACAGTACGGCAGCGAAAGGGTTCTCTTTGTCGACGACGAATCGATGCTGGTCCGCCTGGGCAAGATGACCCTGGAAACATTGGGCTATCAGGCGACAGCAACCACTTCTGCCAATGAAGCTCTGGAGATATTTAGCCGGGACCCCGATGGTTATGACCTGATCATCTCGGACCAGAGCATGCCTGAAATGTCAGGAGCACAGCTGGCGAAAGGGATGCAGACCGGGCAGCGACACTTGGCATCAAAGCATTTCTGATGAAACCAATCGATCAATACATCTTGGCCAACACAATCCGGGAAATTCTGGAGACCAACCCCGTTGAACTCAGTTAACCCAACCCTTTTCCTCCGAAAAAGGTCGGTTGCTCTTTCAACGGATGCAACGAAATATAAGCTGCTGGGCTTCGATTCACCTGAACGACGAATTGGTTGAAAAGACCTGATGGCTGATATAGAGTTCAGCCACGCGTTGCATGAACCAAGTGGTGCGTTGGGATTCATCTAGACTTTGTTGGCAAAAACGCTATAGCTGTTATTTTGAAATTCTGAAGAGGGCCGATGAAAAATTATCTAATCACATTACTGCTCAGCCTGGTGTTTCTGGCCGGTTGTGGGGATGCCAGCAGTCCGACACGCCCAAACACCTTTACCCCCCTGACGGCGGTTGAAATCACCTCGGTAAATCCCCAGATCGCCAATCTGACTTCGAACCAGTTTACCGCCACCGGCAATTTTTCCGGGCAATTTCCCCGAGATATTACCGCAGATGCCAGCTGGTCGAGCAGTGACGAGACTATCGCCACGGTCAGTAACCTCGCCGAGACCATTGGCCGGGCAACTGGGGTTTCGCCGGGCAGTACCTCCATTGTGGCGACCCTGGATGGGATCAGCGGTTCATTCCCCTTGTCAGTGACCAATGCCAGGATCAGCAGCATTGACATCTCTCCGCTGGCCCCGACCACCCCTAAAGGCTTAACCACCCAGTTTCAAGCCAGCGGCAACTTTTCTGATGCAACGACCCAGGACATTTCCTTTGATGTCAGCTGGTCTTCGTCAGATACGACTGCTGTAACCATCAGCAATCTGGTCGGCAGTAAAGGACTCGCCAGCACGGTTGAAGTCGGCTTCTCTAACATCTCGGCAACCTTTGACGGGACAACGGCAAGTACCCAGATGGAGGTGTCCGATGCCATTCTGCAGACGATTACCTTATCCCCCCTCGAACCATCGATCCTGACCCTGTCCAGCGGCCAGTTTGCCGCCACAGGGACGTTCTCGGATGCGACCACACTCGACCTCACTGATCAGGCCACCTGGGCCTCATCCTTACCGACCATTGCCTCGATCAGCGACACGGCTGGCACTAAGGGCCTGGTCTCAACCCTGCTGGAGGGTTCGACAACCATTTCTGCCAGCCGTAGCGGTGTTCAAGGCAGCACCAGTTTGTCGGTGACCGGCGGAGATCTTCTGGACATAGCAGTGCTTCCGGGAAACAGCACCGCGATCCATATAACTCCGGTCATTCCTCTTGAAATGACCGCTGAAGGCGACTTTACCAACGGCTCCCGGAATATTTCCGATCTGGTGACCTGGTCTTCTTCCAACCAGAACGTGGCGACCATCGATTCGCAAGGGATTGTCACCACCGTTGACGATGGAGTGACAACCATCAGTGCGGTCAATGGAACCATCACCGGCGAAACGCAATTAACCGTCACCACAGCGACCTTCACGGCGGGCACTTTAACCGTAACCCCTGAGAGCACCGCCCAGCCGACCATTGCCCTTAACAGCAGCCAGAAGTTTACCGCCAGCGGTGATTTTTCTGATGGCACGACCCGGGATCTGACTGCAGAAGTCACCTGGAGCTCATCTGACCCCGCTGTTGCCACCGACCCGGATGAAGGAGTGGCAACTGGATTGGCTGCCGGAACAACCAGCATAGCAGCAGATTTCAAAACCGATACCGCTACGTCGAGTTTGGATGTGACTGCGCCCACCCTGCTGTCAGTGACCATTGAGCCCCAGGGGGGAACGATACTTCCCGGTGAGAGTCTGCAGCTTACGGCGACAGCAGCCTACAGCGGCAATCCCCCCACCCTGACGATGCTGTTGGTGCCCCGGGAGAAATCATCGGGGTGAATAGTGGCAGCGTTGAGATTACCGCCACCTTTGGAGGTGAGACCGATACGGTAACACTGGTGGTGCCTTGAATTCGGCCCAGAATCGGTCGAAGTTATTCTGCTTTACGGAGGGAATTGTGGGTCAAAAGTGCTTGCTACTCTTAATTGTTCTGCTGTTGATGGCCGGCCAGGCTGTATGCGCCGACGATAAGGGGCTCTACCTGGGCCTGAATGCCGGGGCTAATCTGTTTGTCAGTGACACCGAAAACGAGAATTCCCTCGGCCACTTTAATCTTGATTTTAAGGATGGGGGCAAGGGTAGCCTGGCCCTTGGATATCGCCTTGCCGAGGGGTCCAAATACGGCACGGGTCGGATTGAACTGGAAATCGGCTACCGGAAGAACGGGGTCGACCAAGCTGAATTCTCGGATGGGAAGGTAAACGCTGAAGGTGATGCTGTCGTCTGGGATATCATGCTTAACTCCTTTGCGGAATACCGCAATAAATCCCTTTGGACGCCTTATTTCGGGGGCGGTTTAGGCATGGCTAACGTTTCCCTGGATGATGTCAAGGTCACCGGGGCTCTGGTGGTTGACGACGATGATATGGTGCTGGCCTACCAGGTGGGGGGCGGAGTAAACTACGCCTTGTCCAAAACCGTGCACCTGGATTTCGGCTACCGATTTTACGGAACCACTGATCCGACCCTGAAAGATGCTGATGGGGAGAAATTCGATACTGAGTATCAAGTCCACAATCTGCAGCTTGGCATCTGGTGGTTATTCTAGGAGGACTGGACCTGTCATCTCGCCGGTTGTGCTTGACCAGCAACGGCCGCGGCGTCACATATTAAGTTTCTAATACTATTGGGGTTTTCAGAACTTCCCCGAACCGCTAACCTCCGGCCGAGAATTTTACCGCTATGGAGAACCTGCAAGGGAAAGGTCGCCAGCTGGCCGTGCTGGCCTTGGGCCTGCTGTTGATCAAAGCCCTCTGGTTTTCAGCGTCCGCAGTGATTCCGCAACTCGCCGAAGTCTGGCAGCTGAATGGTCACCAGCGCGCCTGGTTGACCATGAGCGTTCAGCTCGGTTTTGTGGCTGGCGCGCTGGTGAGCGCGGTATTGAATCTTGCCGACCGCTATGACCTCACCCGCCTGCTGGTGGTCAGCGCGCTGCTGGCCACCCTGGCCAATACGGCAATTCCAGTCTTGCAGTTAGATTACAGCACCACCCTGGCGATGCGGTTTTTTACCGGCATGGGGATTGCCGGCGTCTATCCGCCGGGAATGAAACTGGTCGCCACCTGGTGTAAAAAGGACCGCGGCTTCGGCATCGGCCTGTTGGTCGCCGCGCTGACCTTTGGCAGTTCAATGCCCCACCTGCTCAATGCCTTGCCCCAGGCCGGCGGAATGCCTCCCTGGCGCGAGGTTCTGCTGGGCGCCAGCGCAATGGCGTTGAGCGGCGCCTTGTTGGTGGCAAGCCTGTTTAAACCCGGCCCCTATCTGGCCGGCAAAGCCCCTTTCAGCTGGCGACATGCAACCGATGGTTTGCGTGACCGCCCTACCCGCCTGGCCAATTTCGGCTATCTGGGCCACATGTGGGAACTCTACGCCATGTGGGCCTGGGTGCCGATATTTCTGATCCATAGTTATAGCGACGCCGGCTGGTCCACCGCGGCCGCCCGCTTGGCGGGTTTCGGTACCCTCGCAGCAGGGGCATTAGGCGCTATTGTGGCGGGAATATTTGCCGATCGGCTGGGCCGCACGCTGATCACCAGTCTGAGCTTGGCGGTCTCCGGTTTATGTTGCCTGCTGGCCGGCTTTTTATACGCCCACCCCTTGCCGTTAACCATCCTCTGCCTGGTCTGGGGGATTGCCGTGGTCGCGGATTCGGCTCAGTTCAGTGCTGCCGTCAGCGAGTTAGCCGATCCGCGCTATGTGGGGACCGCCCTGACCGTGCAGACCTGTCTCGGCTTTTTGCTCACCATGGTCACCATCTGGCTCATCCCCCTGCTGCTCGATGCGCTCGGCTGGCGTTATGTTTTTCTCGTCCTGCTGCCGGGTCCGGCTTTCGGAATCTGGTCCATGCTGCGCTTAAGGCGCCTGCCAGAGTCGCGTAGATTGGCCTGTGGTCGGCGCTAAAATTGGAAATGGAAACTGTTTAAAAGACGCTGCGTATTATGGCGAAGCTGGCCAGCCATAATGATTTCAAATCGGCCACCTATAATTGCGTGAAACCTGCCACCCAACGTATGCAAAATTCCTTAGAAATATGTGGCGCTTTTAAGCCTATGAATCTTACGATTAGCAGAATTAAAGCGGGTTTCTCAAATGTCTGGAAATTGAACAGAGAGGCATAAGCATGGTTCCTAACCGATTTCTATCATCTCACCAATCGTGGCAAAATGGGGTCACTGACTATCTTAAACCCTGATCGAAAACGGTGAACTCAACCAAGGACAGGCCCTTGCCTCCCGGCTGCTCAGGCTGCATACTCAATGACGATAAGGAGAAATACCGAAATGATGCATAAAGGAAGCTGCCATTGCGGCTCAGTGACATTTGAATTTTCAGGTCCTAAGATTGATCGCGGCTTGCGCTGCAACTGTTCCATCTGCCGCCGCAAGGGAGCAACGATGACAGAGTTCACCGTTGCTCCCGAGGAGATGCAAATTAAGCTAGAGGGTGCTTCGTTAGCAACCTACGAGTTCGGTAGTTGCGTTGTCAAACATCACTTCTGCCGTAGCTGTGGTATCTACACCTTTCATCAAACACTGAGAAAACCGGGGCATTATCGCATTAATACAGGTTGCCTAGAAGACATCGACTCATTGGTGCTGCCATTCGAAATTTTTGACGGAGCTTCAATCTAACCCCCGTCCGGCCAATCGTGTTTGCCAATTCAGGTCCTTTTCGCCATTGTCTGTATTCCCCCGTTTCTTCCCCTGAAATAAAATATTCAGAACATATTTATTCTACACGGGAAATATACACTCCAAGAAAAATTAATAAAATCAATAAATTGAGGATTTTATCGGGGCCCATTTGAGCCTGTTTTGTGGGTCTGGATGTATATTTCGCCTATACGTTGCTGGGCCGGGCAAAGGCCCTTGCGGCCTGGGCTGCAGGAATTTTTTTCTTTAAAAACAGATACTTATGATTTTTATGTAATTTTTTTCGCTTTCTGGCACGACTGCTGCTCTATTAACTGACCAGAAAGACACACTAACTGCTAAGGAGGCCGTTATGAAACGCATCGCACGCAACACCATGATCCTGCTGACCGGTTTCTCTTCATCTGCTTATGCCGCTGGTGGGCCTGGTGGTGAAGGGGTCAGTTTTCTCACCTGCCTGTTCCTCGGTTTCCTCGCCCTGATTATCTGGTGCCAGGTGTTGCCGGCGCTAAAGCATTTCATCGACATG
>CAMYNC010000124.1 GCA_947259685.1 uncultured Desulfuromonadales bacterium
GTTGTCGTTGCTAGCGATGGAATCACAGACGCCGCAGTCGTCTTCTACTGCAGTTCCGCCCCAGGCCTCGTTGCAATCCTGGGTGCAGGTGCTGTTGTCGTTGCTGGCGATGTCATCGCAGACACCGCAATCATCGCGGGTTGCAGTCCCACCAAAGACACCATTACAGTCTTGACCGCAGGTGCTGTTGTCATTGCTGGGATCGGAATCACAGACGCCACAATTATCGAGAGTGGCGGTGCCGCCCCAGACTTCGTTGCAATCCTGAGTACAGGTGGTGTTGTCGTTGCTGGGGATGTCGTCGCAGATGCCACAATCATCGGTGGTTGCGCTGCCGCCCCAGACTAAAGCACAGTCCTGGGTGCAGGTGCTGTTGTCGTTACTGGCGATGTCGTCGCAGACGCCACAATCATCGGTGGTTGCAGTCCCACCAAAGACACCGTTACAGTCTTGACCACAGGTGCTGTTGTCATTGCTGGAATCACTGTCGCAGACGCCGCAATTATCCAGAGTGGCGGTACCACCCCAGACATCGTTGCAATCCTGGGTACAGGTGGTGTTGTCGTTGCTGGAATCACTGTCGCAGACGCCACAATCATCGGTGGTTGCGCTGCCACCCGGAACACCGGCGCAATCATCAGGCGGAGGATTGCTGCTGCTGTTATCGCTCGGATCAATTTCCACGGCACCAGTCGGGATTCCTACCGTAGTGCCGCCGGGGATGGTGCTGCTACTCGACTTGGTCAGGTAGAAACCGTCGTACTTCAGCTCATTCTCACGTGCCCACACGTTGATGGTGTGGTCGCCGGTGGAGTCGATGTTGATGATCAGCGGGCTAGGACCGTTGTTATAACGGTTTCTGGTCCAATTGTAGTCGCTGGAGGTTGCGAAGTCGGCGTTTCCGACCATAGCGCCGTCGACACCGTACCACAGGGAATTAGCATCGCCGCTTCCGTTGCTGTTGCCGCGGAACCAGACGTAGTAGGTGCCTGCTTCGGAGAAGTTGAGCTTATATTCGGCAGAATTTCCTGAGGTAGAGTTGTAGGTGGTCGTGAGGGCATTCAAATATGTGTCGCCGTTGCCGGAACCGTTTTGGATAGAGAAGTTGTTGCCGAAAGTGGTGTAGTTTTCCGCCTCGACGTAAGTTCCGTTGGAGTTGACGGTATCTCCGCCGCCGGTACCGATACAATCGTTGCCGGGATCAGCGTCACAGGTGCCACAGTTATCGGAAACAGCGTCACCACCCCATACACCGAAACAGTCCTGAGTACAGTCGTTTAAAGGATCGTTGTCACAGGTCCCGCAGTTGTCTGTTAGAGCAT
The DNA here is from genome assembly GCA_947259685.1 of uncultured Desulfuromonadales bacterium. Next base: position 1,323 of record CAMYNC010000124.1, read on the forward strand.
CGCCGCCCCAGATGCCGAAACAGTCCTGAGTACAGTCGTTGGAAGGATCGTTGTCACAGGTGCCACAATTATCGGTTGTCGCCGAACCACCCCAGGTGCCTGCGCAGTCCTGAGTACAGTCATTGCTGGGATTGGAATCACAGGTTCCGCAGTTATCCAAGGTAGCACTACCACCTGGAACACCAGCGCAATCCTTAGGCAGGGAAGCCAACTGCCCGAAAACTTCCAGCTCGCGGATTCGATAGCCCTTATCATCTTCCTTGGTGCAGAGGACGCGAACGTAGCGGACGTCTCTTTGGCTGAAGGTCACCGCTTCTGTGCCACCGTCGCCGGATTCCTCAACCTTCACGCGGGACCAGCTATTGCCGTTCGTGGAGACCGCGACTTCGTATTCCTCGGCGAATTCTCTGCCCCACTTAATGACAACCTTGTCGACCTGATAGCTCTGGCCGAGATCGACCTTGAGCCACTCATCGTCGTCGCTGTCGGTACGCCAGTAACTCCATGTGCTGCCGTCGACCGCCCTGGAAGCCTGGTATCTGCTTCCCTCGTCGTCGGAAGCGCTGGCGGTCTTGCCCTGGGCTTGGTTGCCGTAGGAGGAGGTATCGCCGCCGGTGGCGCTCGGATCAATCTCTACAGCACCGGTCGGGATCCCTACCGTTGCACCGCCTGGGATGGTGCTGTTGCTCGACTTGGTCAGGTAAAAACCATCGAACTTCAGCCCATTCTCACGCGCCCATACGTTGATGGTGTGTTCGCCGGTGGAGTTGATGGTGATAATCAGCGGGCTGGGACCGTTGTCATAACGGTTCCTGGTCCAACTGTAGTTGCTGGAGATTGAGAAGTCGGCGTTGCCGACCGTGCTGCCGTCGACACCGTACCACAGGGAGTTCTCGTCGCTGCTACCGTTGGAATTGCCGCGGAACCAGATGTAGTAGGTACCTGCTTCGGAGAAGTTGAGCCTGTACTCGACGGAATTGCCCGAGGTTGAGTCGTAGGTGGTCGTGAGGGCATTCAAGTACTCGCCGCCGTTGCCGGAACCGCTCTGCATGGAGAAGTTGTTGCCGAAGGTGGTATAGTTCTCCGCCTCGACATAGGTTCCGTTGGTGTTAACGGTGTTGCTGTCGCCTGCAGAAGCAACACTCCCGATACTTGCCAATCTATTGAAAATGGCCCTGTTAGGCCTTTTATCATTTTTGGCCACAGTTAGAATGCCATTTCTAAATGCCTCTGCCCTTTTTGCTAGCGATTTGAAAAAAGCCTTGTTCGGTCTTTTTTCATTCGCAGCCATGGCCGGGTTGACCTGAAGAATGAATAGAAGCGAAAGCATTGCCGCTCCTATGAACCAAAGCCCCCAGACAGACTTCTTAAATTCACACATAATACCTCTCCCTCTTGCAGATCTGTATTTATCGATTTCATGCCCTCTAATATCCATGAGCTGCAAATTGTGGATGACTTTGGTGGCAGTGTCACCCCGTTTGGAGTTCAAAGGCATGGCTTTTGGTCTTTGTGCATGTCTTACTTAACTGTCTGTGCTCAACACTTTTTTAGTAGGATGAAAACGAACAATCTTTCTACTCAAGTAAAAACTCAATTTCCGCCTTTTCTCTTAAGGCTAAAATATGCTCTTCAATAACTATTTTTGACTTTTGCTTGACCAAAAAATCGGTAAAAAACTTTTTCAGGTTTTCATAGGATGGAATTGTCCCCTTGGGGACGATTTCAGTAACTTCAAGGACGTGGTAGCCATGTTCAGTTGCAACGACATCACTCAGTTTGCCAATTGGCGAAGCAAAGGCGATAGCGTCAAACTCGGCTGGCATATAGCCGCGGTTAATAAATCCAAGATCGACTTTTTTGTCCTCTGAGTATTTATCGGCAATTTCGGCAAAATCCTGGCCACTGACAATCAGGCTTCTGGCTTCAGTGATTTTTTCAAGGGCCTGCTCTTTGTTTTCAGGAGAGTTGTTGTCGGAATACCCTACAAAGATATGGCGAACGTGAAAGCGGTCTTCCTTGGTGGCAAAAGACTGCTTGTTGGCTTCATAATATTTAATAACATCTGACTCGGGAATCGTCGGCGAATACAACTTGTTGACCTCGAAGTATTCGCCTGAGTAGATTTGTTGCTTGGCAAGCTCCCGTAATTGCTCGTCTGTTTTGCCATTATAATGGCCGAGCGGGTGATTTTTGAACGTCTGAGTCAGATGGTCGATTTTAGTGTCGATATCAGGAATCGAGAGTTTTTGACCCGCCTGATAGATGAGTTTGGATGGGATTATTTCTTCAAGTGCTTGTAATTGTAATTTGGTGGTTTGTTGATTGTCATCAGCAGTAAAGTTTGCTTTTCTAAAACGGGCCTGTATGACGGCTGTCACTTGATCTTCATAAATCGGTTCGCCATTTATTTTTGCAAGTATTTTTCCATCCTGGGCCGATTCATTCGCAACACATGGACCAGCAGTCATGATGAAAAAAACCATAGCAAGAAAGCTTGCTGGATGAAATTTCTTGGAGAATGAAAACTTCATGGTCGAATCTCTTTCGGTGCTTCGGCAAGCAAAACGTGCATCCACTGAATATATTTATGATTTAGCCATAAAAGATTTCTAAACTGTATAAACGGCAAAATCAGCAGAAGGATAGAGCGGCCCCGAGTTGGGGGCCGCTCAGTGGTGCATTGTTATGGGCTGTTATCTTTTTCTGACACTGATGGCGTCGCTTACTTGGCCAGAAACTTCAACATAAACGCCGTTGGACCCTTTGGGTGCTGCTGCTGGAACTCTGATCTTAATCAGAGTGGTGCTCCAACTGCGAACATCGGCTTCAACAGGGCCGAACATGACTTTGCCAACGGTCCCATCACCGAAGTTTTGTCCGTAGAGGCGAATTGTCCGACCAGCTCTAGTAGCTTTGCGATTAATTCTTTCAAGCATTGGACTTGCAACAGCTGATGGGTCGCTTTGAACAGCAGATGTAGCCTCCCCAAAGAGAGAAACGACCTTAATGTCAGTAGGACAGGTTCCGAGATTGGAGACGATTTGATCATCACTCCAGGAAATAATTGCCCCCATTTGGCTGCCAGAGGATACGTTGGTCCCAGCGTTGGCCGCATCCGCACGCTTACTGAATCCACTACCAGTAATGGTGACGACACCGCCACTGCAGGATGCAGAGCTGATTGCAACCGCCTTGGTGACCAGGACAGTCATCGGGTTGGAGCTACGTGGTCCTTTTTTCGCTGAAAGCTGATAAGCGCCAGCTGCGAGATCAGCAGGCATCATCACTTCGATTCGGGTTGGTGTAACGCTTACCGGCTCGAGAATGATGGCTTGGCCATTGTCATCAACCAGCTTAACGTCGCAATCAAGTTTCGTGTCATAGGCCCCTGTCATTGGGTTTTGAACGCTGTTGATGAAGCCTTCGCCATTGACACTTAATGTGGCAGCTGTGCCCTCAGTAAAGGACGCGCTGCTCAGGCTGGTGATGAACGGGGTGATCGGACCAGTGCCAGGTGCGGACATGATCTGGCCGTTGTTGCCGTGGCAACCCCAGCAATCTTTTTGTTCACCAATGTGACCATTCCAAGGCGGCTCTTGTCCCGGGGTGACGCCCGGACCGCTGTCAGACTTGTCCAGACCTAGCTGGATGTTATGCACCGAAGGGATCCCGTGGCAGTTTTCACAGGTCCGAATGCTTATTGGCTGCGCAGTGGGGTCGCCCTCAAAATGGCACCAGTTACACTTGCTGGAGTCGAGAATAAAACCGGTGCTATGGTGGGTGTCGTCGTTCTGATAAACCAAAACGCCACTATCCGGATCGACAGTCGGGCTTGGTTTTACGCCTGGCAGGGCGATGGTGTTGTGGCAGTAATTACAGTTACCAGCACCCAGATCGCCTTCATCTTTGATGCCGCCTTCGTTTGGCGCATCGCCGTCGCCGGCATTAGGTTTGCCACTCGGCCAGGGGGTAACCAGGCTTACCTGATAATTAGGAACCCAGCCGTTCATTGGATTGACAGTATCATCATAATCGATTGCATTGCGGATGCCGTCGCCGTCATCATCAAGCAGGCCATTGTCAACGAAGGAACCATGGCAGGCCTGGCAGTCACCAGCTTGAGCTTCGGCGGTGGCGTGATGAACTGTTGGCTCGCCGGCTTCTTGAGCGTGGCAGAGGTTGCAGTCACGGAATGGGGCAAACTGATAAGCGAAGATGACCGGATTCCAGACTTCAGTGTGGCAGGAGAGACACTCATAAAGACCATCGCCGTTGGGGTCGCCGTTGGGGGCGGATGAATTTGGCGGAATGGGTGTGTCAACCAACAGGTGATGGCGGTCAGGCAGGTAAGTAGGATCTACCGGAACTCCCGGCGGAGGATTCGCGCCGTGGCAGACCCGACAATCCTCTTCTTCAATGCTATCGAAAACGGTGTCGGGGATTCCTAAATTCTGATTGACTGGCGGTGGTGGTACTTCGGCATAAGCTGAAAAGGTCATTGTTAAGAACAATCCAACGGCAAGCAAAATTCCTGCCTTGATGATCTTATTCATTTGCTTCCTCCCTTGAAGAAATTTTCTAAAAGTAAATTCTTACTACGCCTCTCTTCACAATATATTCTTTGCCGTTGTGACCCATCCTCTTCCTCCTCCATCCGAGTTTTTTGAGTGGGTTGCTGTTGTTATTTACTCAGAGGGCCAATGCTTTGATGGAGGAAAATAAAGCTTTGACTTCTGAATCATTACAGCAACGCAAAGCTATCGCAGGGAGACCTAAATCTCCTGTCCCAAAATTTAAATGCTAAGAACTTGAATGCTTTTCAGCAACAAATAAAATAGCCCCAGCCTGGTGAGGTTAGAGTGATTTAATAGCTTGTTGGGTTTTGCTTGTCGGTCGAAATTAATGACCAGATTATAAGTGGTGATAACACCTAATATTAACAAGCTAAAACCTTAACGACTGATCCATATTTGGCAACTTGAAATCAGAATAATTAATGTGGTCGAAAATTAATTAACGATACAATGGCCTAGATTTGTTAGGTAAAATCTTGTAACTATAATTATTGATATCTGGAGTTCATTAAAACAATTCGCTATTTGGGAAATACTACTCACATGCAATGCTCGGGAAATAAATATTGTCACCTGCAGTGCACTTGTCAGGTATGGAATTTAATTAATAATAGTTTACTTTGAAATTTCAGGCACTTAGTGCGGTTGTAATAAGCAGAAAACAGGCCAGAAATTGCGTGATAAACATTACAGTGTATTTAGGCTGCTATTGCTAATAACTATTGGGCGGTTACCGAGATAGTGAAATTGGTTTTCAATTGAATTGAGTGTGTATGGACTGTTCCGGCAGGGACCATCTGGCGTCATGGCGCTTTTTGGCTAAATGGTGCAGTTATTTGGCGACTGACGAATAAGGTAAGCACCTACGCAAGAATCGACCGGCTGGGGGATAGTTTTCTGCAAAATGAGTCTGTGACGCTGGAAAAGAATCGATGAAATGAGTAAAGCAAAGCCCCACACTTTGAAGTGTGGGGCTTGTCAGGGAGTTGCGGCCCAGAACTTGTTAGATCTGTTATTTCTGTGATCAGTTCAGCAAATCGACTATTTTTGTCGCCATGCCGATATAACTGGCCGGGGTCATATCGAGTAAACGTTGTTTGTCTTCGGACGATAATTCCAGGCCTTGGACAAAATTACGGATAGTTTCATGGTCGATCTGCTGCCCGCGGGTCAGCTCTTTCAGCTTTTCGTATGGCTTTTCGATGCCGGCTTTACGCATCACTGTCTGGATCGGTTCTGCCATCACTTCCCAGGCATTGTCCAAATCCTCCAGCAAATTCTGCTCATTCAGTTTCAGCTTGCTTAAGCCCTTCAGGGTCGATTTGTAAGCGATCATGCTGTAGCCGAAACCAACACCCATATTGCGCAGCACGGTAGAATCGGTAAGGTCACGCTGCAGGCGGGAGATCGGTAGTTTGCTGGAAAGGTGTTGGAAGATGGCATTGGCCAGGCCGCAATTGCCTTCGGAGTTTTCAAAGTCGATCGGGTTAACCTTGTGCGGCATGGTCGAGGAGCCGATCTCACCCTTGACAGTCTTCTGGCCGAAATAGGCCATGGAGATGTAGGTCCAGATATCGCGGTCCAGATCGATGAGGATGGTGTTCCAGCGGGCCAGGGCGTCAAACATTTCGGCCATGTAGTCGTGCGGTTCGATCTGAGTGGTGAACATATTTTGGCGCAGGCCTAGATCGTTTTCAATTACCCCCTTGGTCAGGGTTGGCCAATCGACGTTCGGGTAGGCGGACAGATGGGCGTTGAAGTTGCCAACTGCACCGTTGAGCTTACCGAGGAGTTCAACAGCTGAAATATTGGCGGTCTGCTTTTGTAGGCGGGCAGCGAATACCGCCAGCTCTTTCCCGATGGTGGTCGGCGAGGCGGTCTGTCCGTGGGTGCGAGCGAGCATCGAAACAGCTTTAAACTCCTCTGCATAACTCTTGAGAATTTCAATGATCTTCTGCTGCTGCGGGAGCAGGGCGGCCAGACCGTCCTTGAGCATCAGCGCATGGGAGAGGTTATTGATATCTTCCGAGGTGCAGGCAAAGTGGATAAATTCCGAAAGCTCTTCCAAGCTGGTGCCGGCGAGCTGCTCTTTCAAGTAATACTCAACCGCTTTAACATCGTGGTTGGTGACCGCTTCGATCGTTTTGATTTTCTCGGCTTCTGCCGGGGTAAACTTTTCTACGATCTGCCGCAGAGTACGTTCCTCGTCGACAGTCAGCGCACGACATTCGCTGATTCCAGCCTCGGCGCAGAGGGCGATCAGCCACATCACTTCGACTTTTACGCGGTTTTTCAAGAGCGCATATTCAGAAAAACATTCGGTCAGTTCAGCAACCTTAGAACCGTAACGCCCATCGATCGGGCTGATCGCAGTAATCATCTTTTAACTCCTTGTTGGATAATTTCGAGACGGCACTATAACTGCGCTGGCCTGCGGCTGCAACCCCTTTGTGCGCATTATCAATGGGATAGCTTGCTTGCCTTGCGGTTAGAAATCCACCAGGTGTAAGGATGCGAATCTTACCAGAGGGCCCCTATCGTTTATTTGTCGAAATCGGATGGACCAACCTTGACCTCTTATTGGCCTCTGGTAGAAGTAAAGGAAGGTTTTTTAAGCTATAAATAATCCAAGCAAACCAATTTCGCATTGCCGTAAATACAAAACAAAGCGGCCTTTTGTCATCCGCTTTTTCATATCACCTCAACTGTTGTAAGAGGAGGACAAACCATGAGGTTAAGAGCTTTCGTTGTTGCATTTGGATTGACCTTCCTGGTCGTAACCCTGGGTTGGGCTCAGAAGGATACCAAGCTGCCAACAGCTGTCACCACCAAGAAAGAGATGGTGGTCACTGCGAACCCATTGGCGACAGCGGCCGGAGCACGCATCCTGAAGATGGGAGGTACCGCCACTGACGCCATGATTGCAGTACAAACGGTGCTGGGGTTGGTCGAACCTCAATCCAGCGGCCTCGGCGGAGGGGCTTTTATCATCTACTTCGATGCCAAAACGAAGAAAATAACCAGCTTTGATGCTCGAGAGAAGGCTCCAGCTGCCGCCACCGAAGACCGCTTCCTGGATGAGGGTGATTCGATAGGGTTTTTTAATGCCTGGCAGAGCGGCCTTTCGGTCGGTGTGCCGGGGGTGCCGAGAATGATGGAATATATGCACCATCGATACGGCCGGCTTCCCTGGTGGCGTCTGTTCGTACCGGCCAGAACCCTGGCCGAAAAGGGATTCAAGCTGACTGAACGCACCAGTTCGCAGGTGGCTGGGCTGCTGGCAAGGAATCCCTCCTGCGAAGATGGGGAACGTTTGTTTTTCAGGGATCCCGCGGCATTCAAATATTTTGTCAATACTGATAATTGTAAAGCAAAGCCGGCCGGCACTCGGATGCGCAATAAGGCTTATGCAAAAACGCTCAAAAAGATCTCCAGGAGGGGGGCAGGTGCGTTCTATTGCGGACCAATTGCTCATGATATTGTCGAAGCGGTACAGGGTGATTTGAATATCCCTGGCGATATGACTGTCGGTGATCTAAAGAATTATCAGGTGGTTGAGCGTGAGCCCGTTTGTGCCAATTACCGAGGACATAAGGTGTGCGGCATGGGGCCTCCATCATCGGGAGGCCTGGCGGTTGGGCAGATTCTCGGCATTATCGAAAATCGCCCAGATCTTATGGGCACGACTCCACTTGATGTCGATACGGTTCATCTTTTTGCCCAGGCCGGTCGGCTCGCTTTCGCTGACCGTAATAAGTATGTCGCCGACAGTGATTTTATTACCGTTCCGGCAGAAGGGATGTTGAATAGGGATTATCTAAAAGAACGCGCTGGTCTGATTACCGGAATGGATATGGGCACGGCTGCACCAGGAGATCCTCCTGGACCCTTCGATCCCTATGCTCCAGATAGTGCCGCAAAGGTGAGTGGGACCAGCCACGTTTCCATTATTGACCGCTATGGTAACGCCCTGTCCATGACCACCACCATAGAGAGTTCTTTTGGCAATGGCGTGATGGTGCGCGGATTTCTGCTCAATAACGAGCTGACCGATTTCTCCTTTGCCTTTGAAGATGAGGAAGGAACACCGATCGCCAACCGGGTTCAGCCAAATAAGCGTCCCCGCAGTTCTATGTCGCCGACGATCGTCTTCGACCCTAAGGGCCGAGTTGAGCTGGTTACCGGGTCGCCAGGTGGTTCGCGGATTATCGGTTACACCGCCCAATCGATCATGAATATCCTTGATTTTGGCCTGGACCCCCAGGAGGCGATCAATGTGCCGCACTATATGAACCGCAACGGACGAACCGATCTGGAGGAGCCGATCCCCGGGGTGACTTTGGATTATGATGCTGAAGCATTGGCTAGTGAACTGATCGAACGCGGGCACAGCGGTCCAGAGGTGTCGGACCCACCGGTGGGAATCATCACCCAGACCAGCGGGCTGTCGATTATTCAGGTCGGCAAAGCCAAGAAGAGAAAATCTGTCTTAATTGGTGGTGCCGACAAGCGACGCGACGGGACCGTAGGAGGTCGCTAAAAATAACTTTGCTCGTCTCCGAGATGGATCGGAGGCGAGCAAAGTTCATGTGCCTGCCGAAGAACCTTTTTTCTCCATATTCTCAGATCTTTTATTCAGAACCTGAATCAGTGAGTATCCGGCGGCGAATAGCACAAATCATTGAATTGCCTGAGCACTGCAAAAATCACCGCTGAACCTTTGGGTGCAACTCAGATT
>CAMYNC010000125.1 GCA_947259685.1 uncultured Desulfuromonadales bacterium
CGAAGGCGTCGATCAGCCAGATCGGCAGCGGGCGCCTCCATGACAGCATCAACAGCCTGATCGTCAAGCTGGCCTCTTTCAGCGGCCTGACCCATGAAAACATGTCGCGCGAAACCGCCTGGCTGCTGCTGAATATCGGCCGTCGCCTGGAACGCGCCCTGAACCTGATCGAACTGCTGAAGGCGACCCTGGTGCCCTGCTACGATACCGCCATGGAAGCGCAGATGATGGAGACGGTCCTGACCACCAGCAACAGCCTGGTGGTTTTCCGCCGTCGCTACCGCTCCTTCATGCAGCTCTCCACCGTCCTGGAGCTTTTGTTGAAAGATGAGAACTACCCCCGGGCGCTGGCCTATCAACTGCATCAATTGCAGAGCCATATTGCCAGCCTGCCCCTTGAGCAGCCGGGTCCCTGGCGCGGGGAGGATGAGCAATTGATCGCCGATGCCTTGCGGGAAATTCGCAACCTCGACCACCGACTGCTGACACAGCTCTCTGGTTCCAACAGTACCTACCCGCTACTGGAAAAATTCCTGATTTCTCAGAAAGAACGCCTGGAAAAGCTCTCCGCTGCCCTGTTGCACCTCTATTTCAGCCCGGTCCAGGTCATGCAGCAGATGGGCTCAACATCACGCCAGGACAAAGCCTCATGAAGTATCGCGTCACCCATACCACCCAGTATATTTATAGCGCTCCGGTCGGACTCTGCCGCAACCAGGCGTGCCTGCTGCCCCGTGAAACCGTGCGCCAGCAATGCCTGTCGAGTCGGCTGCAGATCGAACCCGGCCCCTCAGACCTGCGTGAGCGGAGCGATTTTTTCGGTAACCGGCTGACCCATTTCGCCATTCAGGAGGCGCACAAGGAATTGCGGGTAACCGCCACCAGCGAGGTGGCCGTCGCCGCCGCCAACCAGAACCAGCTGACGCTAGGCAATCAGCGCTCATGGGAGCAGCTTGCTCAGCTGCTGAAAACCGAGCGCTCCCCGGCCAACCTTGCCGCCCTGCCGTTTCTGTACGACTCACCGATCATCAGCGTCTCGCAACAATTGGCGGCGTACGCCCGGCCATCCTTCCCGCAGGGGCGCCCTCTGGTCGATGCCGTCAAGGATCTGATGCAGCGCATCTATCAGGATTTCAAATACGACCCGGACGTGACCGACATCTCAACCCCACTGGCCGAGGTGCTGAAAAACCGTCACGGGGTCTGTCAGGATTTCGCCCATCTGGGGATCGGCTGCCTGCGCTCACTCGGCCTGCCCGCCCGCTATGTCAGCGGCTATATCGAAACCCTGCCGCCGCCTGGCCAGGAACGGCTGGTCGGCGCCGACGCCTCGCATGCCTGGTTCTCGGTCTACGCGGCAGAGGCCGGGTGGATCGATTTCGACCCGACCAACAACCAGATCCCAGCCCAGCAACATATCACTGTCTCCTGGGGGCGGGATTTCTCCGACGTCTCGCCGCTACGCGGTATCGCCCTGGGTGGCGGCAAGCATAAGGTGGCGGTTTCGGTCGATGTGGCACGACAACCTGATAAACTGATTTAACCTCTGTATCAACTGCTGGCAGACAGTGGCTGACCCTGCACGCCGATGGGATACTGAGGACATATTCCAAGAAGGAGCGCCTGATGAGATTTGATGGTTATGACACCGAGGGATTCTACGATGAGATCTTCGATTCGCACGGCAAGCCGCGCCCCGGCGCCGACCTGTTGATCCAGCGAATCAACGCCCTGCCCGAGAGCGAACTGCAGCGCCGGCAGAAAGCTGCGGAGAGCGCCCTGCTGAACCTGGGGATCACCTTCAACGTCTACAGTAACGAAGCGCAGACGGAAAAGATCTTCCCCTTCGACATTGTGCCACGCATCCTGCAGGCTCAAGAGTGGCAGCAGATCGAACGCGGGCTGAAGCAGCGGATCACCGCCCTGAACAGCTTTATTCACGATATCTACAACGAGCAGAAGATCATCAAGGACGGCATCATCCCAGCCGACCTGGTGTTCTCCGCCGACGGCTTCCGTAAGCCCTGCATCGGCCTTGAGCCCCCCTGCGGCATCTGGTGCCACATCACCGGCACCGACCTGGTGCGCGACGGCTCTGGAGAATACTACGTGCTGGAGGACAACCTGCGCTGCCCGTCCGGGGTCTCCTACGTGCTGGAGAACCGCCTGTTGATGAAACGCACCTTCCCGATGGTCTTTGACGCCTGCCGGATCCAGCCGGTCACCGACTACCCCAGCCGATTGCTGGAGATGCTGCATGATGTCGCCCCCCCAGGCGTGCGCAACCCGGTCGCCGTGGTCTGGACCCCAGGGATCTATAACTCCGCCTACTTCGAGCACAGCTTCCTCGCCCAGCAGATGGGCGTGCCGCTGGTCGAAGGGAGTGACCTGCTGGTGCACCGCGGCGAAGTGATGATGCGCACCACCAAAGGGCTGGAGCGGGTCGATGTCATCTACCGGCGGATCGATGACGACTTCATGGACCCCAAGGCGTTCCGCGCCGATTCGATGCTCGGCGTTCCGGGACTGATGAAGGCCTACAGCAAAGGCAAGGTCGCCCTGGCCAACGCACCGGGAACCGGCGTCGCTGACGACAAGGCGGTCTACGCCTATGTGCCGGAGATCATCAAATACTATCTGAGCGAAGACCCGATCATCAACAACGTACCGACCTATGCCTGCTGGCGCGATGACGACCGCAAGTACGTACTGGAAAATCTCGACAAGCTGGTGGTCAAGGCGGTCAACGAATCGGGCGGCTACGGCATGCTGATCGGGCCACACGCGACCCAGGCCGAGCGGGATGAATTTGCCCAGCGGATAAAGGCCAAGCCACGCACCTACATCGCCCAGCCGACCCTGGCCCTGTCACGGGTGCCGGTGCTGGTCGATGACCACTTCGAAGGACGGCATGTCGACCTACGCCCCTATATCCTGTTCGGCGCCAAGAGCACCTATGTGCTGCCCGGCGGCCTGACTCGGGTGGCGCTGAAGAAAGGCTCCCTGGTGGTCAACTCCTCTCAGGGGGGCGGCAGCAAAGACACCTGGGTCCTCAACGACGATGACAACAACGGAACCGAGACGCAGAGTCAGAGTCAGGAGGGATCAGCATGCTAAGCCGTGTCGCCAATTCAATCTACTGGCTGAATCGTTACATTGAGCGGGCGGAGAACGTCGCCCGTTTTATCGACGCCAACTACCACATGACCCTCGACAGCCCTGACGGTGCCGGCGACCAGTGGCAACCGCTGATCAACACCACCGGCGACCACGAACTCTTTGCCAAGCTCTATGGCACTGCCAGCCGGGAAAATGCCATCGAATTTCTGGTCTTCGATCGCAACAACCCCAATTCGATCTATTCCTGCGTTCGCGCCGCCCGGGAGAACGCCCGCTCGGTGCGAGAATATATCAGCTCGGAGATGTGGGAGCAGCTCAACACCTTCTACCTGATGATCAACAATGCGGCCAAAGAGGTGTCGATGGACCTGCCGCACCAGTTTTTCGTCGACATCATGACCGCCAGCCATGCCTTTATCGGCATCACCGACTCGACCATGAACCACGGCGAAGGCTGGCACTTCGGCCGCATGGGGCGCATGCTGGAGCGGGCCGACAAAACCACCCGGATTCTTGACGTCAAGTACTTTATCCTGCTGCCATCGGTCGACTACATCGGTAGCTCTTACGACAACATCCTTTGGGGCGCCCTGCTCAGATCAGCCAGTGCCTTCGAGATGTACCGCAAGCGGCACGGCCGGATCGATCCGAAAAAAATCGTTGAATTTCTCATGCTCGACCCCCACTTTCCCAGGGCCGTACACTTCTGTATCGTAACCGCGATGATTTCGATGAATAATATTACTGGCAGCCCGCGAGGCACCTTTGCCAACAAAGCTGAACAGAGTTTGGGGCGACTTCTCGCGGAGTTTAACTTTGCCTCGTTGGAAGATATTTTTGAGCACGGTTTACACGAATATCTCGATAGCACCCAGACGCGAATCAATGCCGTTGGTGCGGAAGTTCGGAAGATCTTTTTCAGTCCTCAGCTTACCGATGAGGTGACCGAAAATAGAACTTTAGAGTGACCCTTCAATTTGACAGACCGAAACCTAATATGACACAAGACGAGCCCCATGCAGCCTCCGCTGCAACAAAAAGTAATTTGATTCTGATCGGCATGCCGGGTGCGGGAAAAAGCACCGTCGGGGTGATTCTGGCCAAACGACTGGGAATGCATTTCCTCGATACCGATCTGATCATCCAGGCTCAGGAAAAATGTCGCCTGCAACAGCTTATCGACACCAGGGGGCTGAAGGATTTTCGGCGGATTGAAGAACAGATGCTGCTTGGGCTGTTCACCGAACATTGCGTGATCGCAACTGGCGGTTCGGTCATTTACAGCCGTCAGGGAATGGAAGCCCTCTGCCGCAGCGGGCACAGTGTCTACCTGCAGGTTTCACACGCCAAGCTTAAACGGCGGATTGCCGACATGGGGCAACGCGGACTGGTTATGGAGCAGGGGCAGAATTTTCAGCAACTGTTTGCCGAACGCACTCCGCTCTACCAACAGTTTGCCGAGCTGACGATTGCTTGCGGCAACCTGTCCGCAGAACAGGTTGCCGCAACTATCGAAACCGAAGTGCACCGGCGTTGGCCGGAGCTGTTAGCCTGATTGAATATAGTTGGTCAATTGATTGATGAGAAACTCTTTTTCCGAGATGGATGATTTCACCAGATCGCCGATTGAGACCAGTCCCACCAGTTGTTCCTTGTCCAACACCGGTAGATGTCGACAGCGCTTTTCGGTCACCAATGCCATGCACTCCTCGACCTGCTGATTCGGCGCCACGAAACAGACCTTGTCGGTCATGATCTCGCGAACCTGGGTTTTGAGCGAAGAGGCACCCTTTAAAATCACCTTGCGGGCATAGTCACGCTCGGACAGGATTCCAACCAGTTCGTTCTGGTCACCGAGCACCACCAGGGCACCAACATCAGCTTCCGCCATTTTGACCAAGGCATCATAAACGGTCTGCTCGTGGCTGATGGTCAAAACATCATTTCCTTTTACCAATAAAATCTCTCTGACAGTTTTCATCGCATCTCCTCTCCTATTCAATTCACCTGGTTTTTTCCAGCCTGTTCTAAAAGAGTATCGGCCACGAGCCTAATGTCAAAGGGTTGATAACTATTCTCATGAGTGTGGAGAGCGAAAAACTGCACAAAATAAATGATTTGATGAATAAAAATCCGCTATACTCGGGAGCCCAGAGAATTTTCCAGAGATAAAGAGGTGCTAAACTTTATATGAGTGAAGAACAGATCGATGAACTGGTACAAAAGGGGATTGAAGCAGCCGAAAAGGGCTATATTCACTCAGCCCAGGTTTTCCTTGGCCAGGCAGCAGAGCAACGCAACACCCCGGAACTGCACACCTACCTCGCTTACTGTCTGGCCCGAGGTCAAGGGCGGGTGTCCGGCGCGGCCAAAATCTGCCGGGAATCAATCAAGCGCGAGCCGAATAACTCCCTGCACTACCTGATTCTCGGGCGGATCTGCCTGATGTCAGGTGACAAAGGCAACGCAATCGACGCCTTTCGCCAGGGGCTGAAAGCCAATCCGAACCCGAAAATCATTGCTGAGTTGAAAAAACTCGGCCTGCGGAAACCGGCAGTGATCAAAAGTTTAAAACGCAACCACCCGATCAACCGGATGCTCGGCAAACTGTTCAGTCTCTTCGGCCTGCGTTGACAACTTAGCTGTTCTGAGTCAAAAACCGATCCAACTGGTTGGCGAAAGCCTGTTTGTCGCCGGCGGAAAAGGCTGCCGGCCCACCGGTTTCGACACCGCCCATGCGCAGTTCATCAAGAAAATTCCGCACCGACAGCCGTTGCCGAATATTCTCGTGACTGAAAAACTCGCCGCGGGGATCCAGCACCTGAGCACCTTTTTCGATCGCCTCGGCGGCGAGAGGGATGTCGGCGGTAATAACCAGATCACCAGCATCCAATAAGCGCACAATCTCCTGATCGGCCTGATCGGCACCGGCCTTGACCAATAAAAACCGGATAAAGGCCGATGACGGGATCGCCAGGCGCTTATTGGCGACCAGCGTCAGCACGATTTTTCGCCGGTCGGCGGTGCGATACAGCAGTTCTTTGATCGGCTTAGGGCAGGCATCTGCATCAACCCAAATCTGCATTTAATCTTCTCCAAGTTCAACTGTGGCAAAATCATTCCAGAGAGCGGCAGCAACCGGACCGACCGGCTCCCCCAGGCGACGCACGGCCCTGATTTCGATATCGACCGTACACAGATAATTACTGATCTGCAGCGGCAGCAGGCGCCCCGCAGCGAGTTCGTCAGCAATCAGATGACGGTGCAGCTTGCCCCAACCCATGCCGGCCAGAATCAGTTCCTTTTTAGTCGTATTGTCACTCTCCAACCAGTGCCGGCCATCTTCCAACACACCATAGGATTGGCGCGGCCGGCGGCTGCTGTCACGCACCACAATCTGCACCCGCGCTTTCATTTTTCCCAGCGTCAAGCGCCCGGGGGGACAATAGCCCGGCGCGGCAACGGTAAGCAAGCGGATCTGTCGTAGCGGCAGACTTTCTAAATGCTGCGTCTCTTCAAACCAGGGGCTGATGGCCAGATCGACCTCACCCTGCTGTAGCTTATCCAAAGCGCCCCAGATATTTTCCACCTGCAGATTGAATTCGGTCTGCGGATATTTGGCTTCACTCTCGCGCAGAAATTTCAGCACCAGCTGCATCGGGCAACTGGCCTCGATGGCAACATGCAACTTGGGCTCATGACCGGTCGCCAGGTGACCTGCCAAGGTTTTGAAATTCTCCACCTGTTTTAAAATCGTCTGCGCTTTCTGGCAAAGCAATCGGCCTTCGTCAGTCAAGGTCGCACGGTACTGCTGGCGATCAAGCAAAGGCACATTCAACTCATCCTCAAGTTTGCGGATGGCGACACTGACGGTCGGCTGAGTCCGATTCAAAGCCTCAGCAGCTGCCAGCACACTGCCAAACTCGGCAATCTTCACCAACATTTTCATTTGCTCAAGAGTCATCGCTATCTCCATAGGCATAAACTATAAGGATTATGGCAAATAAATATTATTTATCTATAGGGCTATTGAATAAAATACAAAATAGGTTAGATTTCTGATGACTAAGAATAGAGTTTAAAAAACACCCAAAAAGGGAGGCAGACCATGTTAAAAAAACTGTTGTTATTGATTATTGCGGTAATGATCGGAGCTCCAGCAAGCTTTGCTGCGACTTACCAGCTCGATCCGGCACATACCCAAATCCACTTCACCATTCCACACCTGATGGTGTTTAAGGTACGCGGCAACTTCAATGATTTCTCCGGAGCGATTGAAGCAGACGCAACCAAAAACTCCCTGAATTCGGCTAAAGCTACTGTGCAGATTGCCTCAATCGACACCCGCAACCAGAAGCGCGATGATCATCTGCGCAGTGCTGACTTTTTTGAGGCGGACAAATACCCGGAGATGACCTTTGTCAGCAAAACTGTCAGCGGTAGCGGCAGCGATATTCAGGTCGTCGGCGACCTCACCATCAAAGGGATCACCAAGGAAGTCACTTTAAATGGCGCCTTCCTGGGAGCCGCGATCGACCCCTGGGGCAATCAACGGGCCGGGTTTGAGGCGACCGGCAAGATTAACCGCAAAGATTTCGGGCTGACCTGGAATAAAGCCCTGGAAACCGGCGGCGTAGTGGTCGGTGAGGAAGTGGAGATCGGCCTGGAAGTTGAAGCGATCATGAATAAATAGTCAATCACAATCTCAATCACAACCGCCGAGCGGTGGTCGTTAAGGGTTCAGCTGCCTCGCTTGCGTTACAAAGGGACAATTAAAGGCCACCCGATAACATATAACAAAGAGTGCCCCGCGGCTGATCAATCGCTGGGCTGCAGATTGGCAACCGGTCAATGGAATTGACCGGGCGGAGCACTTGATCTTTGGGGGAACTGGGCTGAATCGAACCTTTGAACCCCTCACAAAGCGGCCAGCATTTCGAGACCTCTGACAACCAGAGTCTGGCCGCGCTCGACCAGTCGTTGCCGCCAGTCTTCTCCCGCTAAGCAAAAAGCTGCTTTCAACTGTTGCTTGGTGGAATGATTCAAACCACCAGCCCCGAAATGATGCCATTGATTTTCTGCCCGCAGGGCTTTGAAAACCTGCAGGCTCGGGCGGGTACCGAACTCATGGGTAATAAAATCGATTGGGCACTGCGGGAAAAGCGCGCGATAGAGTTCCTCGTGACCACCGGTGGTTCGATAGCCCAGCACGTCATTCTCCTGCAAATCGCTACTGACCTCCGCCGCCAGCCAGTCACCAAGCTCGGCTGCAGGCGTCGCTGCCAGGGAGTGCAGCAAAGATTCCTGGCCGGCAGTTCCCAACCCGGTATGCACATCCACCACCAGCAGACGCTGGGGCTTCGGCAGCTGCGCAGTTAGCCAGTTGCAGTAGTCTGCTGGCCCCCGTTCTAATCGCTGGCCGCCATAAAACAAACCTTTCGGAAATGCATACTGCCCGCAGGCAATCGCAGCTTTTAACGGCGCATACCCATAACGAAGTAAGTTGTAGCCCAGCTTGAAATAAAAGCCGTCGTAGCGCGGTGGATAGGGTGGATTAAGAAACGGATCGAGTCGGGCATAGGCCGCAGATACCTGTGGCGGACGGGCAGTAAAGATAAAATTCCGGTTCAGATCGACATTCTGCTCATTGGCCCGCCGCAACCAGCTCATGCCGTATGGATTAAGGCAATGCACCAGAACCAGGCCACAATCGCCAGCGATGCTAAGCGACTTTTGCAACAGCTGTATCTGGATCGCCGAACCGGCAAACCCCTCCACTCCGTGCAGACCGCTGCAATGGATCAGCAGCTTCCCGGCGTCAGGGGCACCTAACCAGGCAAAATCGATACTGAGCGCCTCGCCACCCGGCCCCAGGGCGGCAATTGGCAGCGAACTCTGCACTGCCCCGGCGGCTACAGCAGCAGCACGGAACCGATCACGAGCGGAAAAATAATCCTTGGCGAAGCATTCCATAGCTTCGATATTAGCAGCTAGAAGCCACAGAATTATGCCAAACCGGTTAATTTCTCATTGGTGCGGCCCTTTTCCCGCGATCTGTGGTTAAATATCAGTCTTGAACCTGAAGCAGTGGATAGCCAGGCAGGCTGACCTTAATGTCACCGCAGGAGGAAACAATGGCAAATCGTTATATCATGACCGCCTTTGGCAAAGACCGCACCGGAATTGTTGCCGATGTCACCCGGCTGCTTTACGACAGCGACTGCAATCTGGAAGACACCAGCATGTCGATGCTGGCCGATGAGTTCACCCTGAGCCTGCTTTTTTCCTGCAATAATCAGCACATCGAGGAACAATTGGCCAGGGAATGCCGCCGACTGGAAATGGACAAGGGAATTTCCGCTTTTGTCCGGCCCCTCCAAGCACAACCGTCGAAAAGCAGCAAAGGCTACAAAACCTGCAACCTGCACATCGAAGGACTCGACCAGGCGGGGATCGTTTACAAAACCAGTCAGTTCCTGGCCGATCGCCAGCTGAATATTATCCACCTCGCCTCCACCGCGGAGGCCTCACCGCAAAGCGGAGCCACCATTTACAGCATGAACATTCGGGTACAGGTTCCAGAAGCGATCCCCTTTGCTCAAGTGGAAGAAGAGCTGAACCAACTGGCCGACGAGCTGCATGTCGACGTCAGCCTGTCGCGTTGAACGACACAACTCAAGACCAGCCGAAACAACCATTGGAACACTGCTGGGCGACAGCATTTGCTATACTGAAAGCTCCTGGGAGAGAACGTTCCCTATATAAACAACCGCCACTAGCAGGCAAGGAGTATGCAAATGAAGTTTCTGAGTTTGACTGTTGCCGGGATTCTTTTACTGAGTATGGTCTCTGCCTGCGGCAACATTCGCAAACAGAATCCTCTGGATGTCAAATGCCCATCCTGCGGCTATCTCTGGGAGAAACCGATCGGCCCCCGTTGATCAGCCTCGCTATCCGCCAGCATTAAGAGACAATCCGGTAGGGGCCGGTGCTGTAGCTGCGCAGCTGCAGCTCACCGGTATGCTGCAGCAGCACCTCGAGCCGATCACGGTTCACCGGATGCTCGATGCGAGCCAGTGCTTGCGTGCCCTCAATCCAAACCACCTTGGGGGTTTCTTCACTGGGAATCAACTGTCCGGAGGCATAGGTCGCAGTAAAGCAGAAGATGACGGCCGCAGGCGCACTGAGTTTCGACCAGACCACCGCAGCTTGAGGAGCATAGATGCTGACCCCGGTCTCTTCACGAACCTCGCGATGCAACGCCTCTTCCAGCGACTCGCCTTCTTCCACCCGCCCCTGCGGCAATTCCCAACCGCGTTGATGGTGTTTGACCAAGAGCAGTTGATTCTGCTCATTGCGAACCAGGCAACTGACCACCAGAATATGTTTGGGATGGATCATGCTACCTCCCTGCAGAAAAATTTTACCAACCGCCCTGCTCAGCCTTTGAGTAAACGGTGAATCTTGTGGCTCAACTCGGCCATGGTCGCTGGTTTATTCAGGA
>CAMYNC010000126.1 GCA_947259685.1 uncultured Desulfuromonadales bacterium
CTGACCAACTACAGCAGATCATGCAAAGCTACCGGCTCCAGTTCGGCTTTGATCAGCTGAAGATTGTGCATATTGATGGCCACAGCCATATCCTTAACGCAAATTCAACCGCCGGGCTGATCGATCAAAAGCCGCCCGCCGACAGCCTGCCGGAGTTGACCAGCAATAGCAGCAGCCAGGTGGTTGCCGAGCAACAACGGCTTTACATCAGCGGCTCGGTCCCGCTGCAACTGCAGAGCAGCCTGGTCGGCAACCTGGTCGCCAATCTCCATATCAACGAAAAAATGGCCAAGCAGTTTCAAATGATGACCGAAGCTGAGCTGGCTTTTCACGATGGGAAAAATGTGGTTGCCAGCAGTCTGCCCGAACTCAACACACTCAAACTGGGAGACCTGTTGGAAGAAGACGCCGTGGTCATGGAGCTTAAGGGTCGTTCGCAGATTGTCTATAACTATCCGCTCGATCATGAGACTGCCGGTGTCCTTGTGGCCTTAGACCGTTCGGCGATTGAGCACGCCAGTCTCTCCATGCAGCGGACCCTGAGCATGGTGGTCATCGTTGTGGCCATTATCGCCGCCGCCCTGGGCCTGGTCATCTCCCGCGGCATCGCCCGACCATTAAACTTGGTAGTAAAAAATCTACGGGAAATCGCTGAAGGGGAAGCCGATCTGACCCGGACCCTCACAGTAACTTCAGCAGATGAAGTCGGCCAGCTAGCCAGCAGCTTCAACAGTTTTGTCACCCGTCTGGGGGAGATGGTTCAACGCACGAGAGAAACGGCCGGCAACCTCTCTGAGGCCACCCAGGCGATCCGCAGCCGTTTTGGCGAAGTGAGGAATAACGCGACTGAGCAGACCCGCTCGCTGGAAATCTCCCACCGTAGCATGACCGAAATCGGCAAGAGCACCGGCGAGGTCGCCGACAATGTCTCCAACCTGGTCGCCTCGGTTCAGCAGAGCGCCGCTGCCACCCATGAACTTGAATCGACCACCTTCAGCATTTCCGAGCAGATGGAAAACCTGTTCGGGATCATTAGCGATATTTCTAGCTCTATCCACCAGCTGTCCTCTTCCAATGAACAGATCGATGGCAATATCGTCGAGCTATCGAACAGCGCCCGCGAAACCTCTCATTCGGCCGAAGAACTGGAAGCGGCGACCAATACCATTGAGCAAAGCGCCGAACAGACCAGCCAGTTGGCTCAGCAGGCGGCCAGCCAAGCCCTGGAAGGCAAGGCGGCGGTCCAGGACACGATCCGCGGCATCAGCGGCTTGCAGCAACTCATCGAACAAGCACATATGTCGATTCAGGACCTGGGGGAACGCTCCGACGCCATCGGCAGCATCATTAATGTGATTGCTGAAGTTGCCGACCAGACCAACCTGCTGGCACTTAATGCAGCGATCATTGCCGCCCAGGCCGGCGAGCATGGCCAGGGGTTCGCGGTGGTTGCCGAAGAGATCCGCAATCTGGCGGAGCGGACTTCAGTTTCGACCAAAGAGATCGCCGAGATCATCGAAAACCTACAAGAGGGCACCCAGGCTGCCATTTCCACCATTGAAGCCGGCAGTGTTCGAGCCCAGCAGGAGGTCGCTCGCTCGCATGCTGCGGGCGAAGCCCTGGAAAAGCTCCACACCAGCTCGATTACCTCGACCGAGCAGATCACCGGCATCGCCCAACAGACCCAGAAACAGTCGGAAGAGAATCGAAAAATCACCCAAGCGGTCCTCGGTATTACCACCATGTTAGAGCAGATTGCTATTTCTATCAGCCAGCAGACGGCCAGCACCCGCAACCTTTCGAGCGCTGCCGAATCGATGAAAACCATTGCCGCCCGGGTCAAAAACAGCACTTCGGAACAGGGCCGTGGTAGCCAGCAGATCGCCCAGAGCATGGAGCATATCCAGCAGATGATCGAACTGATCGACAGCGCCACCCGCGAGCAGAGTGAGCGCAGCCTGCAGGTGGTTGAAGCCGTCGCCATGGTCCGACAGATCGCCGAGGAAAATGCTGAACAGGCGGCCGACATGGACGCCGTGGTGCAAGAACTTTCAGAGCAGGCCAACGATCTGCAGGCGGAGATGGGCGCTTTCAAAGTTTGACCTGAAGCTGGCGCGGCAAGCAGCTTTCAGAGTTCCGATTGACAAGATTAGAACGGATAAGCTACAGTCTGCCGAACCTAGAAAAACGTACCAACGTCTTTATCCAGAGTGGTGGAGGGAGAAGGCCCTGCGAAGCCACGGCAACCGCAGGCAGCAGAATATTGCTGCCAAATACGGTGCCAATTCCTGCCCTGCTACCGTCGCTCGGTCGCGGGGGCAGATGAGGACGGAGCCCGCGATACCGCTGCACAGACGTATCTCCCAGGCCCCTTCCCATCTTTTATGGGAATGGGCCTTTTGCGTTTCGCAGCACTGAATCGGGAGCACACTTGAACGACTCCGTCGGTCTCGTCACAACTGAATATGCCCACTTCGATCTCGAACTGCGCCTCGAAAGTGGCCGACTGCTCGGCCCTTTGACGCTGGCATACGAAAGCTACGGCCAGCTTAACGCTGATACCAGTAACGTCATTCTGGTCGCCCACGCCTGGACCGGCGATGCTCATGCTGCTGGCTTCCATAGCGAAGAGGATCGCAAACCAGGCTGGTGGGACAACATGATCGGTCCCGGCAAAGTTCTCGATACCGACCGCTACTTTGTGCTCTGCAGTAATGTCATCGGTTCCTGCAAGGGCTCGACCGGGCCGACCAGCAGCAACCCGAAAACTGATCGCCCCTACCGGCTGAACTTTCCAGTGATAATGGTCCGCGATATGGTTCGCGCCCAGAAGCTGCTGCTCGACCGGTTGGGTATCCCCTCATTGCTCGCCGTGATCGGTGGTTCGATGGGGGCCATGCAGGCGTTAGAGTGGGGGATTCAATATCCCCAGATGGTCCGCTCGATCGTGCCGATCGCCGGCACCGGCCGCACTTCGCCGATGGCAATCGCCTTGAACGCCCTGGCCCGCCAATCAGTCTACAATGATCCGCTCTGGAAAAAAGGCAATTACCGACCCGAGCATCCGCCGGCAGACGGTTTCGCCCTGGCGCGGGCGGTCGGGCATATCTCGTTTTTGTCTGATGCCTCAATGAACCTGAAATTCGGTCGGCGTTTTTCGGTGCGGGATGGTATGTTCGACTTCTTCGGCAAGTTTGAGATCGAGCGCTACCTCGACTACAACGGCGGCAATTTTGTCGATCGTTTCGACACCAATTCCTTCCTCTACCTGGCCAAAGCCCTCGATCTCTACGACGTCGCCTGGAACTTCGATTCCCTCAGCGAGGCCCTCGACCGACTTGACTGTCCATCGCTCTGGTTTGCCTTCAGCTCCGACTGGCTCTACCCCCCAGAGCAGAC
Source organism: uncultured Desulfuromonadales bacterium (assembly GCA_947259685.1). The sequence goes on from CAMYNC010000126.1 coordinate 3,400, forward strand.
CGAAGAGGTCGTTGATGAATTGCAGCGGCTGAACAAACCGGTCAGCTACCACCTGATCCAATCCGACTACGGGCACGACTCGTTTTTGGTTGAACCGGAAAAATTCATTCCGACATTAAAAGAATTTTTGCACCAGCAGGTAACCAGCTAATCCGACCCAGGAGTCAAAATGCGGGCCTCCTGGTCATCAGAAAATAAAACAGGGCGACGCATGCGTCGCCCCAAAGAGAAAAACCGGTTGATTCCTTGGCAGAATCAACCGGTTTTTTTGCCGAATAGATCGAGTTGCTGAAAACGATGCTGCTCCGACTTGAAAGGTCGCGGTTGAAAGCGCGGGCAGTCCAGCATCAGCATAGCGTCGGTCTGCTTGCATTGCCGCACACAGCGGGCGCAGAATTTATTGATGGGCTCAGTCTTTTTATCCACGTGCGAGATCCTTTGAAGATTTACATCATACGTCAGACCAGGTGTGACTGACAAGTCAACTGATGCAATCAACTGTTGTCTCGCGCATATTCGAAATGTTAGATTATTAAACTACTCTTGGAATTGATCCTCAACAGTGGGCAGACGATGACGACTTCGCTTCTGGATATCACCATCCTTGGGTCCGGCACCAGCACCGGCATCCCGGTGGTGGGCTGCGACTGTAGCGTCTGCCGTTCAACCGATCAACGCAATTATCGCACCCGCTGCAGCGCACTGATCTGTTACGCCGGGCACAATATCCTCATCGACACTTCGCCCGACTTGCGCCTGCAGGCCCTGCGGGAAGATATCCGGCAGGTCGATGCCGTTCTCTACACCCACAGCCATGCCGACCACCTGCACGGCATCGATGATCTGCGCGGCTTCAATCTGCGCAGCAAGGATCCCATCCCGCTATACGGTTCTCCCCGCACCCTGGAGCGGGTGCGGGATAACTTCAGCTACATCTTTGACGACATCGAGAACCCCGGCTATGTCCCGCGGCTAACGCTGCATCCGGTCGAGGTCAGCTTTGAGCTGTTCGGTCTAGCAATTATCCCGATCCCCTTGATGCATGGTCGAATGCCGGTCTATGGCTACCGGATTGGAGGTTTTGCCTACCTGACCGACTGCAACGGAATTCCGGACAGCTCCCTTGAGCTGCTTACTGGACTCGATCTGCTGGTCCTTGACGGGCTGCGTTTTAAACCGCACAGCACGCACTTCAATATTCCGCAAGCGATTCAGATGGCGGAACAAATCGGCGCCCGGCAGACCCTGCTGACTCACCTCAGCCACGAGGTCGACCATCCCCGCCACGACCCACAACTCCCCGCAGGGATCAATTTTACCTACGATGGCCAGCAGCTAAAGATCCCCCTGGGCGGCAGCTGCGTCGAACCGCTGCGGAGTCAATTGTCATGAATACTGAACTGCGCTTGCACGGCCACATTGATGACCGGGTTGAATACTTTGCCACGGCCGCCGGCTTCCGCACAACTCAACACCACTTCTTTCAGGTAACGGATCGGGAGCTGCGACTGTTCGCGCCCGGCAATGAAATGGTCCTGAAGCAGCAAGGCATCCGCCAGTCCGGCAATGGCGGCTCTTTCTGTGAATACATGTTCGGTGTCGATCAACCACTGGCCGACCTGACCAAAGAGGGTATCCTCAACCGACTGATCCTGCTCGGCGCCAGCTATGATGCGGATGGCCAGCTACAGATATCCGACTCGAAGGACCTTGAACTTAGCTTCGAGCGGATTTTTTTCGAAGGTCACGCCGTCTATAATTATTTTCTGTTTATCGACGGGCTCGAGGGGAGCAACCAGCGCCAACAGCAAGAACAGATTCTGCGCTTGCTCGGCAAACAGCTCAAACGGTTGCCGAGCCTGAACCAGCAGGATGACTCCCAGCTCTGCCATGAGTTGATCACCGACCTGCCGAAGCAGTGTACCCTCTACCTGGTCCGGTTGATCCACACCCAGCACCGCCATTATCTGCAAGAGTTTCAGCGTCTTTACTACACGCACCGCTCGATTCCCGATTCTGCCTACAATGCACTACAGAAACTGGCGGAAGAGCTCGACATTGACCGTTACCAGCAGGAGCGGATCCGTATCGATGTCATGTACCGCCACCGCGATAATTATCGGATAATCGATGAATACAAAAAAGTGCTGACTGAATGCTATCAGCAAGGTCAGGTTGACCGGCAACGACATGCCCGGCTGACCCGGCTGAAAACCCTGTCGGTCCGCAACAAGATCCCGGCAGCCCTGTTCCAAACCCTGGAGGACCAGCTCAAAGCCGAGCCGGGCAGAGACATTCAGGAACCTGAATCCATTGCCATCACCCGCCAGATTCTCCAGGGAATCTTTATTGCCGGTGATGATCCTGAAACCGGCATCGACACGCAGGACATGCTGCAACTGCTGCAAGCCAAACAGCAGGCCCATCGCAATCGCGATCATACTTTTGAGCTGCTGCTGCTGGAAACCGGTAAGCTCTGCGATGAACAGATCCGCGATGGCGCACCCATCTCTCTGCTGGAGAATTTCTCCTATATCATTACCTTTTTCGATCGCTACGACAGCACCTCGACTCAAATCAGCCAGCTGGCGTTCATGGAAAACTATCGCATCACCGAAGATCTGCTGCGCAGCCTGCTCGGCAGCCAACTGGCCTTCAATAAGCTGCAGGAAGGTCTGTTCAGCGAACTCTTCTTCACAGAGATCCTCGACAACAACTACCTGGGTCGCTATGGCCGGCGTAAGCTCGTCTGTCTGCGAGACGGACTACTGCAGATCACCGCCGACCGTTCCACCCTGCAGGAGCTGAACTACCAGCTCAAAGAGCTTGACGCCGAGGAGCGCCTGTACTCTATGGTTTTGAACAGTGCCAAGGAGAGGATCCGCAACAGCTATTCACGCTACAACAGCCGTTCTGAGCAGGAGCAGCTGCTCAGCGAGTTAAACGAGGAACTGCTGGTCCGCGGCATCATCAGCGACCTGCTCGATCCCAGCTTGTTCAGGGCGGTGATCCACGATATCAAAAAGGAAGCGATGTACCTGCACAGTCTGCTGCCGGAGATCATCTCCCGGAAGGACCGGGACCTGCGCGAGGATTTTTTAAGCAACAGCGGCCTTGATCGCTTTTACGTTGAAGAACTGGAGCGGGATTACTTTAACCGTAACCATATCGAGCTGGAACATCTGCAACACCTCACAGCGAGCAACGAAAACTGATCTGAAACTATTTATAGTCTATTCCCGGGGGAGTTCATGGCAGACGTCAACCGCAACCAGATCCGCAATTTCGGTATCATCTCGCATATCGACGCAGGAAAGACCACTGTCTCCGAACGGATCCTGTTTTATACCGGAGAGATCCACAAAATGGGCGAAGTCCACGACGGCATGGCGGTGATGGACTGGATGGCGCTGGAGCAGGAACGGGGGATTACCATTACCGCCACAGCCACCTGCTGTCACTGGCAAGACTACACCTTCAACCTGATCGATACCCCCGGCCACATCGATTTTACCATTGAGGTGGAACGCTCGCTACGCGCCCTGGACGGTGCGGTGGCGATCTTCAGCGCGGTCGAAGGTGTCCAGCCACAGAGCGAATCGGTCTGGCGGCAGGCCGATCGCTACCAGGTGCCGCGGATCTGCCTGATCAACAAAATGGATCGGGTTGGTGCCGACCATCGGCAGGTGCTGATCAGCATGATCGAAAAGCTGCACGCCAAGCCACTGCTGCTGCAACTGCCGATCGGCAACGAAGACAGTTTCTCCGGCATCGTCGATCTGATCGAGGAAAAAGCCCTACTGTTCAGGGAAGAGGATCAGGGCCGCACCCTGCTGCTTGCAGAGATTCCCCCTGAGTTGCAACAAGACGCCAAACAGGCCCGCGAACGGATCATCGAGGCCGCTGCCGATTACGACGACAGCATCCTCAGCGATTTTCTCGAAGGTAACCCGATCAGTGGTGAGCGGCTGTTGCCAGCCTTGCGCCAGGGGGTTCTCAACTGCCGGCTGGCACCGGTTCTGCTCGGATCTGCGCTGCGCAACAAGGGGATCCAACCGCTGCTCGATGCCATCTGCAGTCTGCTCCCCTCCCCCCTCGAAATCCCTGCGTCGGATGCCACCCGATTGGACAATCAGCAGCGGCTGTTGGTCGAAACCGATCCTCAGGGCCCTCTCTGTGCCCTGGCCTTTAAGGTGCTGGCCGATGAAGGGCGCAAACTGACCTATCTGCGCCTCTACTCCGGCAGGTTAAAACCGAGCGATACGGTTTACAACAGCCGCACCGGCAAAGAAGAGAAAGTCGCCCGGCTATTCCGCATGCATTCTCACAAGCGAGAACGGATAGATCATGCCATAGCGGGCGATATCGTCACCGCCACCGGTTTGAAAACGGTACTCACCGGCGACACCATCAGTCAGAGTGAACTGCCGCTGCAACTGGCCGGGCTGGAATATCCCGAGCCGGTGGTTTCCATCGCAGTTGAACCGAAAACCGTCGATGACCGCGACAAGCTGACCCCAGCGCTGGAAAAGCTGCAGTGGGAAGACCCCACCTTCCTGGTCAAGGAAGATCCGGAAACCGGCCAAACCCTGCTGACCGGCATGGGGGAGCTACATCTTGAGGTTGTCGTCCAACGGCTGCTAAGCGATTTTGGCGTCGCCACCCAGACCGGGCGGCCGCAAGTGGTCTACCGCGAAACTCTCACCCGCGAAGCAGAGCAGCATGAGCTGTTTGAGCGGGAAATCGACGGCAAGCAGCACCATGGCGAAGTGACGATCAAGCTGATTCCCGCTGAACGCAAAAGCGGGCTGAGCATCGAGGTCTCAAGAGAGACGCTTGAAAGTTGGCCGGAAGAGGAGGCTCAACAACTGCAGGAGAAGCTCGCTGCAGCCAGCCAATCCGGCCCGACCGCCGGTTATCCACTTGCCGACCTGAAAATCTGCCTGACTGCAGCACCCTATGAACCGGGAAAAACAACCGATCTCGGCCTCTCTGCTGCCATCAGTCGGGCAATTTCCCAAGCCCTGCGTGCCGGCAAGCCGACCCTGCTCGAGCCAGTGATGTCGTTGGAACTGACCGCCCCCACCGACTACACCGGCCGGGTGATGGGCAGCCTGCAACAAAAGCGCGGCCAGGTCGAAGGGATCAGCTCCCGCCCCGGCCAGGAGGTCATCCGCGCCACCGTGCCGCTATTGGAGATGTTCGGCTACATGACTGAACTGCGCAGCGCCACCAAGGGGCAGGGCAGTTTCACCATGGAATTCTCCCACTTTGATCAAGCGCCAGCGGAGACGCTGCAGAAGTTTGGGCTGAAATAAAACTTCTTAAGCCGCGCAATGCTCCCGGCCGGTTTTGCGTAGGTAATACTCGTAATCCCCCTCATAAACGACCATCGCTCCATGGTCGATTTCGAACACTCGACCGACCAGGCTACGGAGAAAATGCCGGTCATGGCTGACCAACAAGAGGGTGCCGGCAAAATTCTGCAGGGCTTTCAGCAATACTTCGCGTGACTGGATATCCAGATGGTTGGTCGGCTCGTCGAGAACCAACAGGTTCAGCGGCCGCCCCAGCAGAGTGGCCAGCACCAGACGTGATTTCTCGCCACCGGAGAGCTTATCGACCCGCTTGTCGACCTCATCGCCCTGAAACAGGAAAGCGGCGCAAAGATTGCGCAGCACGCCGACGGTCTGCTGCGGCAAGGCATCCTGCACGGTTTCGAAGACGGTCTTTTTCGGATCGAGCAGCTCCATCGAATGCTGGCTAAAATATCCCAGATGGACATTGGCGCCAATAGTGACCCCTCCGGCTGATGGCTCAGCTTGCCCGGCGAGGGTCTTCAGGAAGGTTGACTTGCCGGCACCGTTGACCCCGACCACGGCGATCTTGTCGCCGCGCTGCACCATTCCGGATACCCCGGAGAAAACCGGCTTTTCGCCGCCATTTTCCAGCGGCCAGCTTTTTGCCAGAGTTTCAATGGCGATGACATCATCACCGCTCCGCGGCGGTTCGGAAAATTCAAACTTGACGACCTTCTGCTCTGGCGGCAATTCGATCCGTTCAATCTTTTCTAGCTTCTTCACCCGTGACTGCACCTGGGCAGCATGAGAGGCGCGGGCGGCAAAGCGGGCGATGAACTCCTCCTCTTTGGCGAGCATTTCCTGCTGCCGTTTATGGCTGGCGAACAGCTGCTCGCGGCGAATCTCACGTTCGCGCAGATAGAAGTCATAATTGCCTCCGTAGCTGGTAATGTTCCCAGCAGCGACTTCGACGATGCGGTCGACCAGCCGGTTCATGAAATCGCGGTCGTGGCTGGTCATCACCAACGCCCCCTGATAGTCTTCAGCCAACCAGTTTTCCAGCCAGATAATCGATTCGACATCCAGGTGGTTGGTCGGTTCGTCGAGCAGCAGCACATCAGGGTTCAAAGTCAGAATCCGCGCCAGGGCGATGCGCATTTTCCAACCACCGCTGAACGATTCGACCGGCCGATCATAGTCGTCCGAGCCGATTCCTAAACCGGTCAACACCGTTTGAGCGCGACTTTCCAGATCGTAACCGCCACGGTGTTCAAACTCCTGCTGCACCTCCCCGTAGCGTTCGAGCAAGCTCGCCATCTCATCATCGCCCAGCGGTTCGCACATCTGCGCTTCCATCAAGCGGATCTGCTCACCGAGTGCGACCGTAGCCTCTGACGCGGCAACCACTTCTGTTAAGGCACTGCGGCCCGACATATCACCGACATCTTGAGAAAAATAGCCGATGACAGTCTTTTTACCGCAACTGATGTCTCCGCTATCGAGAGCCTCTTCACCTGTAATCAAACGAAAAATGGTCGACTTACCTGCCCCGTTGGGGCCGACCAGGCCGGCACGGCTGCCGGGCAGAATCTGGAAACTGGCATTTTTGAACAGAACGCGATTGCCGTGCTGCTTGGTGATGTTGGTCAGATGGATCATGTTACTCCCTCATGGAAAAAAGTCCCGCTCTGTTAGCATGTTGGAGAG
>CAMYNC010000127.1 GCA_947259685.1 uncultured Desulfuromonadales bacterium
CTTCCGGCGCCTGCAGCAGACGCTCGATCACCCGTAGAATCCGCTGGTAACCCGGGCGGTTGAGCTTGGCGATTTTTTTCATTTTGGCCAGAAATTTGGGCGTTGGGTGGTAGGAATAATTCGACATCAAACCGCCTAGCGCTCGCGTAATTTGGAGAGCAGGCGCAACAGTTCAAGATAGAGCCATACCAGGGTGACAATCAGACCAAAAGCTGCATACCACTCCATATACTTTGGGGCAACGCCATCGCCACGCTCGATAAAATCGAAGTCAAGAACCAGATTCATCGAAGCAATAACCACCACGAACAAGCTGAATCCGATGCCGATCCAACCTGACTCATGGATATAGGGAATCTGCCAGTTGAAAAAGCTGCCAATGAAACCGATCATATAAACCAAAAAGATCCCCCCGGTAGCAGCAACCACACCGAGCCGAAAGTTCTCTGTCACTCGGATCAGCCTGGATTTGTAGGCCAGCAACAGGCAGAACAGCACACCAAAGGTTAAAGCAACAGCCTGAATAACAATTCCGGGAAAACGAACTTCAAAATAGGCGGAGATTCCGCCGAGAGCCAAGCCTTCCAAAATAGCATAGGCGGGAGCCAGCGCAGGAGCCCAGGTTTGCTTGAAAATAGTTACCATAGCGACGATAAAACCGCCGATCAAACCGGTCATCATCCAGGGCATGACCGCCTCCGGACTTTGATTGTAAAACAGGTTCCAAGTCCAGCCGGCGGCAATCACCAACAACGCCAATAGCGTTACAGTTTTGTTGACCGCACCTTGCAGGCTCATGGTTTCCACTCCTGGCAATGCCTGAGTGAAAACCTTTTCTTTCATCATCGGATTTGTCGTACGCATGATCACTCCTAAAAGATCAAAAATTTGAGTTTCATCTTAGCAATTGCCAGTAGGCATGGCGACACAAAAAAACGCACAAAAAAGGCTTACCCGGTTTACGGATAAGCCCAGCGTATTATTTTGCCGGTTTGTCTTCAACGACAGAAACTAACTTTCCTTCGTTCCGGACCACTATAAATTTTCGGCCGCGTACAGCGCACCGGGTCAACGCCGATAACCACCCAGCCGTCTTGTCGTTCAAACTCTCTGATTTTCTCGGTTTCAATCAGATACTGCAGCAAGGAAGGACGTACCAACTCTAGCGAGTCATCGGGATACCTGACCTTTACATACATTAGACCCTCCTGTAACTATCACCAAACCACACGCGAATCAATTAACTGCAATTATGAGAAGAACCATTACCAGGGTTAAAAGTAACATATTTAAACGGCATCTCAAGTCAGGATATTCAACTAGAAAATTCCTGATAAAGGTGTAACATTATAAATACCTATCTGCCACAGGAGCCTGCCTGATGAAAAAAACAACCTTGTTAATCCTGCTCTTGGCTGTATTGATTGGAATCTTGATCTTTGCCATTTTCAATCAACAAGACCCTGAATTGGTTCCGGCCGAGCAAGCGGTAGAAAAACCCAAGGTGATCGAAGAGAGCCGGCAGCCTATCGTGCACTACCCGGTCCCCGAATCAGAACCAGAGCCCGCGCAAGCAGAAGAAGCTGCTGATGAGACCACGCCACTGCTATCCCTTCCCGAAAAATTACCGCCACTTCACCAAAGTGATACCACCATGCAAGAAGTATTTGGCGAGCTATTTGGCGAAAAAAGCGGCTATAAATTACTCAAATTCAATAATTTCATCCCTAAAGCCGTTGTCAGTATCGACAATCTAGCTGAAAAACAACTGGCGAAAGACCACCTGCCGATCAGTCGTCCAGCCGGTCGCTTTATTGTCTCCGGCGCTGGCGATGTGCCGCAAACCAGCAGTCGCAACCATAAACGCTATATCCGCTACGTCGAACTGTTCGAAGCCATTGACCCTGAATTGGCCATCAAGATTTATGTCCACTTCTACCCCCTCTTTCAGGCAGCGTACAAACAACTCGGCTATCCTAATGCTTATTTCAACGACCGCCTGGTTTTTGCTATCGACCACTTATTGAAAACTCCCGAACAGCCTGAACCAATTTTACTGATGCAGCCCCTGATAAATTATACATACGCTGATCCGGCCCTGGAAAAACTCTCTGCCGGGCAAAAAATCCTGCTGAGGATCGGCCCTGACAACCGTCGTCGGGTAAAACAACAACTTAAAAAATATCGGCAACTGCTGGTCAATTCAGAACCATAAACCAACAGAGCCCATCCAAGGACTTGGATGGGCTCTGTTGGTTTGAGGATTAGAAAATGTCTCAAATATTGCCGTTCTTCAGGCGGCGCTCCGCGCCACGATAGGAAGTATGGGAGAAACGACGGACCGGATCAATTCCTGGATAAACCCAGCCATCGGTCCTTTGAAATTTAACAATCTCATCACTCTCAATCAGCCCCTGCAGGATTTGTGGTTGAACCATGTCCATCATACCGTCCTGATATACGACTGCAACATCCTTCATCGCCAACCTCCTTTGCATTTTTTTCAGCATAGCAGCATTTGGCAATTGAGCAAAGTCAGGGCAGTAAAATCTATTGATAGATCAGCAGGTTAATGTGATGAAATCAATTTTGAAGGGGGTAGAACAAACTTTGTAAAGAAAAAACCCGGCCAAGCCGGGTTATCTCATTTCAATCTTAATTTTCAGGTTCTCCGCTCCGGGCCAGGATATTCACCTGGAGCGATTTCCCGGATCGGATCGTAGCCGACTGTGACCCAGCCGTTCGATCTTAAAAACTGTACGATTTTTCTTTTGTCGATCAATTTCTGCAATTTTCGCGGTTGAACCTGCTTGATTTTTCCCGTGCTGTAGCGAACACGTATCAGCATAGGAAGCCTCTCCTTTCCACATGTCAGACTGAATGTGTTGGCGGGAACCCACCTGATCAGTCAAAATCTAGATGCGGAATATACCAGAAACGCGAAAGCTAAAGCCAGTCATTTATCCTTTTTCGAAGCGACCAGGGGGCGACCGGGTAGCGAATGTCGCCTCTCTGGTCCGCGATAGTGGCCACGTAAGGAACTACGGATCGGATCCTTGCCCAGAGTCACCCAACCGGTTGCGCGCTCAAATTCTTCAATCTCACTCATCACGATCAGTTCATCGAGTTTTTTCGAAGGAACCAGATCGATCCTGCCATCTTTATAACGGACCCGAATTAACATAATTTCTCCTGCGGCAGTTAATCAAGCAGTGCATCAATTGCGTCAAAGTTAAACCGTTTTTCTGCTAGATCGGTGATCAGTTCAATTTTGTGATGATCCTCGGCCATAATTTTCGAGACATCGTCACTGATGATTTCAAAAACCTTGGATGAGGTCCGCCCGGCCCGCATATAGGGAACCCCACTGCTGTCGATAATTTTTTGCGTAATGGTACTTATTTCTCCAACCCCCGGGATAATTATCCCGGCGATTTTTTCCGCATACTCATCGATCTTGTACAGATTGGCCAAGGTCACCATCAGCTCGTCGCGACTGCTGTTAACGATAACCAGAGTTGAATCCTGAAGAAGTTCAGCCACTCGCTGGGCGGAAGCGGCACCGATCTGGACATTGTGGACGATGCGTTGAGCTTCTTCCTCGGTAGCAATTAAATCGATCCTAAGGACATTGGCAATCCGCCTGAGGGTCGGGTTAGCGAGGATCGGCTGATAGTTGAATCCACCGATAACGTTGATCCCCTCAGGCTGAAAAGCCATGTCGAGATATTTAAGGGTCTGCTCTCTTTTCTCCGGAATGATTTTGTTGACGAGAATAGCTTTTACGTTGGCCCCTTCTTTCTGAAACAGCGCCAGGTTCATATGCGTGGCATCGACGACATTCCCCAAACCACCGCCAGTCACCATCAAAACCGGGGCATTGGTCTCCCGGGCGATCCGCGCATTACTACAACCGAGCAGAGAACCAACGCCGGTATGACCAGCACCTTCGATAATCAGCAGATCATTTTTTTCTTCGAGCTCGCGAATGGCGGAAAGCATCTTATCGGCAATCTGCTCGCGCGGCAGTTCACCGTTCATGACTCTGCGGGTGTCTCCTTGTTGCAGCACAAAGGGCGACATCAACGGCAAATCTTCTTCCAGGCCAAACACTCTGGCCATTAAAATGGCATCTTTGTCCCCGACAAAACCATTGTATTCTGCTGGTTTGGGGCCGATCGGCTTGACAAATCCGACCCGATCATATTTCTTTCGCGCCATATGCATCAGCGATAGACTGGTGGTGGTTTTACCGCTGTTCATGCCGGTTGCGGCAATAAAAACTTTACGCGCCATCTAGTAGAACTCCTTGGCCAAAGTGGTGCAGTTAACTGCCATCACCAATAAATGACACGTAAACGGTCTACGCGCAATCATGAATGAAAGTTTTGCCATAAAAATATCACCCAGTTAAGTCAGGGCGAGAATATTGACAAGCCTCGCCCGCCGGCTAAGCTTTCACATGAATGCTGCCTTTTTTGGATGGAGGAAAGAATGAAAAAACTGCTCGCGTTGCTGATTCTTTTAACCCTGTTGCCTGTTTACGCTCCTGCTGAAACGGTCCATATATCCAACCTGACTTCGATCGTCTTTGACGTCCCGGAAGGCTGGGTCCATGCGAAGCAACCCCCGGAACCCTTACTGGAAATCCTTGCGGAGCACATTGGCCATGAGACACTCGAGAAAAAAGGGGTTTTACCCAATCATCAGCAACTTATCGAAGCAGCGAGAAAACGGATGCTGACCAATGAGGTGATCCTTTACAACCCGCAAACCCTCGCCCATATGACTATCGATATGAGCATGCTGCGGCGGGGTGAAAAGGCTCCGAGTAAAAAATCGATCCAGCTTTCGGCAGAATATGCCGGCCAATCTTTGGAAAAGGAAGAAGGTGTCAGCAAACTGAGCGGCCATAGCGAGGAAACCAGCGTGTCAGGAGCCTCGTACGCTTACCGATATGATGCAGACTATATGCATCATGATGAAAAGACCAATTTCTCTGGGGTGATTGGTTTTGCTGCTCCCTATTGGTTTTATTTCTACTATACCGATTTCGCCAAAGACCCGACTGATCCTGAAAAGGCAGAAGCGATTTTTAAATCGATCAATATTGTCAAGCAACAACCATGAAAAGTCGTGCGGTTAAGTTTCCCAATGCAGAAGGCAGCCAGCTTTCTGGGCGACTTGATCTCCCTGAAGATGAAGTTCCGATCGCCTGGGCATTATTTGCCCATTGTTTCACTTGCGGCAAAAACCTCAGGGCGACTAGCCACATTTCCAGTGCTCTTTGCCGACAAAAAATCGCTGTATTGCGCTTCGATTTCACCGGGTTAGGTCAAAGCGAGGGAGATTTTTCCGATACCAACTTCAGTTCCAACGTTGCCGATCTCCTCGCTGCCGCTGCCTGGCTGAGGAAAGAGCAGAGCGCCCCAATGATCCTGATCGGCCACTCGTTCGGCGGGGCAGCGGCGTTGCAGGCCGCCGGGCAGCTCCCTGAGGTTCGTGCAGTAGCCACTATTGCCGCTCCATTCGATCCAGAACATGTGGCTCACCTGTTTGCCGATACCAAAGAACAGATTGAACTGAACGGCGAAGCGGAGGTCACGCTGGTGGGCCGAACATTCACCCTCCGGCGGCAGTTTTTCCTCGACCTCTCCGATCAGCAGGTTGAAGCACGGATTCAAAGCTTAAAGGCCGCGCTGCTGGTCATGCATTCTCCAATTGATCAGACTGTCGGCATTGACAATGCGGCTAAAATCTACCAGGCGGCCAAACACCCAAAATCGTACATCAGCCTGGATGATGCCGACCATCTGCTCTCCAGGGAGGCCGATGCCCTCTATGCCGGAGAGATGATTGCCAGCTGGGCACGCCGCTACCTTGAGGTTACCGAAGGGCAGGGAATCGAGTCAGCGGTCATCGACAATCGGGTCACCGTGCGTACCGGGGCGGAAGGTTTTTTCACTGAGATGTTTGCCAATGGCCATCCGCTGATTGCCGATGAACCGCTCAACTACGGAGGCACCAATCGTGGCCCAACGCCCTACGACTACCTGCTAACCGCGCTGGGAGCCTGCACCAGCATGACTTTGCAGATGTACGCCAGACGGAAACAATGGCCGCTGGAATCAGCTATCGTGCGCCTGGTGCATGAAAAGGTTCATGCCGAGGATTGCCAAAATTGCGCAACAGCCAATGGTAAAATTGATCGCTTCAGCCGTGAACTTGAACTGATTGGCGAGCTCACCGAAGAACAAAGACAGAAACTGCTAGAAATTGCCGAGCGTTGCCCAGTCCATAAAACTCTGCACGGCGAAGTTCAAGTCGCAACCTCCATCAAAATCAAGGAAAAACAGCACTGATCAATGAACGCGCACTAGGAGTGCTGTCAGCGGGCCCGATTGTTCCGCAACTAAAAAAGCCGCCTCAACCGAGGCGGCTTTTTTAGTTACGAATCGTTCTCACCCGGCAAAAATTTGTGACTGCTGAAAGCCGATCGCCTGTTTCACTTTTTCGACAATGCCGTCGGCATCGAGCCCAAGCATGCTTCTCAGTTCGCCTTGGGTCCCCTGTTCGATAAACTGATCGGGGATTCCGATCCGCAGGATACGCGGATTCACATCAGCATCGGCCAGCAGTTCAAGGACAGCCGAACCGAACCCGCCCTGCAAAGCGTTCTCTTCTGCAGTCACCACCAAGGGCACCTTACCCGCCTGCTCGATAATCAGCTGTTTGTCGAGCGGCTTGATAAAACGAGCATCGGCGACCGCCATTTCAATCCCTTGCTCAGACAACTGCTTGGCAGCCATCAAGGCTTCGCCGACCATCACCCCGACGGCAATGATCAAGCCATCCTGGCCCTCCCTTAGCAGCTCCCCTTTACCGATCGGCAGTGGCAGGATCGGCCCATCCAGGGGCAGACCTTCGCCGTTACCGCGCGGATATCGATATGCGCAGGGCCCATCGGCAAGGCTTGCGGTCAGCATGGCGCGGCGCAGTTCCAGCTCGTTACGCGGGGCCATGAAGGTCAGATTCGGGATATGGCGCATAAAGGAGTAATCGAAAACGCCGTGATGGGTCGGACCGTCAGCACCAACCAGGCCACCCCGGTCCAGGGCAAAGGTCACCGGAAGATTCTGTAGACAGACATCGTGCAGAACCTGATCATAGGCGCGCTGCATAAAGGTGGAATAGATCGTCACCACCGGGCGAAGACCCCGGCAGGCCAGACCGGCAGCAAAAGTCACCGCATGCTGTTCGGCAATCCCGACATCGTAGAAACGCTTGGGAAAGGTCTCGGCGAACTGTTTCAGTCCGGTTCCTTCGGCCATGGCAGCGGTGATCGCCACAATCTGCTCATCTTCCCGGGCCAGCTCCACCAGGGTATCGCCGAACACGCCGGTAAAAGATGCAACGCTGCCCGGTTTGCCCCCCTGCACTTCCCCGGTCTCCTTATCGAATGGCCCGACACCATGGTACTTAGGTGGGTTCAGCTCGGCTGGCTCGTATCCCTTGCCCTTTTTGGTGGCGACATGCAGCAGCACCGGCCCATCGATATGCGAGACGTTTTCCAGGGTCACCATCAGTTCATCAAGATTGTGCCCATCGATAGGACCGAAGTAATCAAAACCGAACCCCTCGAACAGCATCCCCGGGGTAATAAAGCCCTTGATCGACTCCTCGGTTCTTTTCGCCAGATTGACCAGTTCACGACCGAATCCGGGAACATGGCTGAGAAAATTCTCAGTCTCTTTTTTGAAACGGAGAAACGAGTCAGAACTCATTTTACGACTCAGGAACGAGGAAAGCGCTCCAACGTTGGGCGAGATCGACATCTCATTGTCGTTGAGGATGACGATCATCTTCTGCTTCAGGTGTCCTGCGTGATTGAGAGCCTCAAAAGCCATTCCGGCAGTCAGCGAACCGTCACCGATAACAGCGATGACCTTGTCATCCCCTTCTTGCAGTTCGACGCCTGCGGCCATTCCTAAGGCTGCAGAAATCGAGGTGCTTGAATGGCCGACATCAAAAGCATCGTGCTCGCTCTCTTTGCGTTTGGGGAAACCGCTGACGCCGTTCAGCTGTCGCAAGGTATGAAACTGCTCCAGCCGACCGGTCAGAAGTTTGTGCGCATAGGCCTGATGACCGACATCCCAGATAATCCGATCATTGGGGGAGTTGAACACCCGATGCAGCGCAATGCTCAGCTCGATCACGCCCAACGAACTGCCCAGGTGGCCACCGTTGACCGACACCGTAGATATGATCTGCTCACGCAGTTCGGCTGCTAGCTGCGTCAAATCAGTTTTACTCAACTGTTTTAACTCAGCCGGAGATTTTAATTGCGAAAGAATACTGCCCATAATGTCCCTCATCTCACTGCTACTGCTTGCTGTGCTGCCCGGCACAGGACCACCGGCAGCTCGCGAACCTCTCTCTAAAACGAACGATCAACAATATAACTGGCGATCTCCCGCAACGGCTTGGCCGTCTCATCGAAGATCTCAAGTGAAGAAAATGCTAAATCATGCAGCTCTCGGGCCCGCTCACGCGCGCCATCCAGCCCGAGCAGCGCCGGATAGGTCGCCTTACCGCGCTGCTCATCGCTACCAACATCCTTGCCCAGTTCCTGCTGATCGGCGACGATATCGAGAATGTCATCCGCTACCTGAAATGCCAACCCGGCGGCTTCGCCATACCTACAGAGTGCCCGGCGCTGCTGAGCATCAGCTCCACCAACGATCGCACCCGATTCAATGGCCGCAAGAATCAGCGCGCCGGTTTTGTGGGTATGAATATATTCCAGGGTTGGCAGATCAATCTGCTGACCTTCCGATTCCATGTCAACCACCTGACCGCCCACCATGCCCCGCGAACCGGAACTGCGCGCCAGCAGGTGAATAATTTCGCGGCGGTCCTCGGCAGACAATTCAGGAAAAACATTCGGACTAGAAAGTAAAATAAACGCCTCTGTCAGCAGACCGTCGCCAGCCAGAATCGCAGTGGCCTCGCCATAAACCTTATGGTTGGTCGGCTTGCCGCGCCGAAAATCATCATCATCCATCGCCGGCAGGTCATCATGAATCAGCGAATAGCTGTGGATCATTTCGATGGCGCAAGCGGCGGGCAGAACTTGTTGCGGTGAGCCACCAACCGCCTCGCAAGCAGCCATCATCAGGATCGGCCGGATCCGTTTGCCACCGGCAAATACCGAATAGCGCATGGCATCATGCAGGCTGGCGGGCAAAATATCTACCCCAGGCAGAAAGCGATCCAGGGCCGATTCAACCAGCTGGATCCGTTCCTGCAAATAGGCTTGCAATTGCCACTCAGAGCCCGCCATCAAATGTCTCCCGTTGCAGACTGCCGTCATCCTGTTTTAGCAGCTGTTCCACCTGCAATTCCACATCAGCTAAAGACTTCCGGCAGATCTCCGCCTGCTTGACGCCAGCAGAAAATACTTTCAGTGACTGGTCAAGCGTCAAGTCACCGCTTTCTAGTTTATCAACGGCCTGTTCCAGTTTTTCCAACGCGGCTTCAAAGCCTTTTTTAACTGCCATAAAACGATCCATTGAAATGGGTAAATGCCGTATTATCGCCAGCTGCACAGGTCAGCGTCAACCCCTGCAACTAAGAAAGCTGCTCAGTTTTTTTTCGTTTCACTGACGATAGCACCAATCTGGCTGTTTTGCAGCTGCAGGCGAAGCCGGTTCCCCGTTTTAACCTGATTGGAATCGCGCAGGATCTCGCCGGTCTCCTCGATCAATGCAATTGCATAACCCCGCCCCAATACCGCCAGCGGAGAAAGAGCATCAAGCTGGGCGGCCAACTGCGACAGCTGCTGCCGGGATCGCTCCAGCTGGCTCTGCAGCGCCCATTGCAATCGCTCCGTAAGCTGTTCAAGTATCGAGCGCTGCAGAGCCAGCTGCTCTGCCGGGCCTCTCAACCGCTTTTCCAGCCCCAGCAAGCGGCTGTCCCAAAGCTGCAGGTTGCCGCGCATTTTACCAGCGAGGCGCAGCAATAGTTGATCGAGATGACGTTCCAACTCAAGCCGGTTCTGCACCACCAGTTCCGCCGCGGCAGTGGGTGTAGCGGCCCGCAGATCGGCAACCAGGTCGGCAATGGAAATATCGACTTCGTGGCCAACTGCCGAAATGACCGGAATATTGGAAGCAGCGATCGCCCGCGCCACCGCTTCTTCATTAAATGCCCAGAGATCTTCCCGTGAGCCGCCGCCGCGGCCGACAATCAAGACCTCACAGCTGGCATCCTGATTCAGATCGGCAATCGCTTCGCTGATTTCGGCGGCGGCGCCCTCCCCTTGCACCCGCACAGGTCGTAACAGCACCTTCACACCGGCGGAACGACGTTGTAACACGTTGAGGATAT
>CAMYNC010000128.1 GCA_947259685.1 uncultured Desulfuromonadales bacterium
TGGGGATGAAGACAACCAATAAGCTGCAAACAAAACAAAGTTTTCCTACTAAAACATGGTGCTTTTGGCAGAAAAGCGGCATGCCAATGACTTAATAAGACACGAAAATGGTCGACCCGGATTACAGGGTTGGCCATTTTTATTTTGGAGGTTTTTTGACGATTCTGTCCCTCTTCTGAAGCCAACCAATAAACTATTTTTTTATAAAAAATGAGTATACCCAGCAAAACAGTTCAATACTTAACCGTCTATTTTTAAAAGAAAAAACTCTCCTCCCGCCCTTGTCATTCCGCCTTTTAGAGCTATTCTTTAAACAGCGATAATCCATATCTGTAATAAATATCCAAGTGTCTCAATTTGCGATTTGTTGATCTGCCGCTTTTTGAGGACATGAGAAAAGCTTTAGGCCCGAAGACCAAAGACCGTTGTGACGGATGTATCTCTTTTCACGTCCATGCTGCACCCAAAGCTGGTGCCACCTAGGACGGAATCTTCGAAGCTATCGGGGTGGCGATACTTATTGGGGAGGGCCATCTGCTGTTTAGGGATCGAGAGCCCTTGGAATCCTGTCCAATAACTAGCGCTGTTTAGCCCTTAGGAGGGTAGAAATTATTACAAATAAGGAGAAGAGAACAATGGAACCGACACCATGGAGACCGCTTAAGGAGATGGACTCTTTCCAAAGGGAAATGGATCGACTTTGAAATCGCTTTTTCAGTGAAGCACTGCCGGCACGAATACTCGAAGAAGAATGGCTGCCTCGCTTGGACGTTTCGGAGACCAAGGACAGCCTCATCATCGAGGCTGAGTTGCCCGGGCTGGAAGCCAAGGAAATTGATGTGAACCTTGCCGGAGATCATTTGACCATCAAGGGCGAAAAGAAAGAGGAAAGGAAGGAAAACGGGAAGCACTATCATTGCAAGGAGTGCCACATCGGCTCATTCCAGCGCTCGTTCCGGCTGCCGGTCAGTGCTAAAAGCGACAAAGTGGATGCGAACTTTGAGAAAGGACTTTTGAAAGTCACGCTTCCCAAAGCCGAGGAAGCCAAGGAAAAAGCAATCAAGATCAAAGTTCACTAAAGCCATATCGGTTCTCCCAAGGTGAAACACAAGATGTAACGGACTACTTCACAAGGGCAAGGAGGGTTTTCATGAACTTGGAACTAGATTTCGGAGAAGCGAAAATGAACATAAAAAGATGGGCCGAATTTTCATTGGATGAAAAAAAGAGAGAGTTTGAAGAGCTAACGCACAGCTCATACTGGTGGCATCTTCCAGGAAAAACCCAGAAAAGGGTACTGGCTCTCCTTGAAACAGGGGAAGATAGTGAAAAATGCTGAACCGATTTAGTCATCGGCATTTTCTTACGTTGGACTTGTTCAAAAATATGATTTGAAAATTGCCGGATACAACCCCAAAGAAAATGAACAACATGCTTGATTACGCAGAATACATCAAAATATTTATCAGCTTGTTGGCGATCGTCAATCCGTTGGGGGCGATACCGCTGTTCATCAGCATGACTGCCGGCGAGAACAGCAGCCAACGTCGCAAGACGATCAAACTGGTGCCCTTTGGGGTAACCATTATCCTGTTGGTGGCGCTGTTTTTCGGCGAACTGCTATTGCAAATTTTTGGTATCACCATCGACTCGTTCAGGGTCGGTGGCGGCATATTGGTATTGTTGATGGCCATCGCCATGCTGCATGCAAAAACGAGCCCGATCAGGCAGACCGATGAAGAGGCTGACGAGTCAATCGAGAAGGAATCTGTTGCCATAGTGCCGCTGGCCATTCCGCTGCTGGCCGGGCCGGGCGCTATCAGTACCGTGATACTGGCGGCGCACAAGGCAAGCGGCGTTTGCCACTATATGATTATCGTGCTGGGCATCCTCTTGTTAAGTCTGGGGATCTGGGGGGTACTGCGTTTGTCGCCATGGATAGCGGAGCGCATCGGCGCCACGGGGATAAACATATTCACGCGTATCATGGGACTGATACTTGCGGCGATTGCGGTCGAGTTTATCGCCAACGGTATCAAGGGACTGTTTCCAGTGCTGGCTTAGGGCAGGATTAAACGTACCAGTAAGTAGCCCCCCGCAAAACCGGGGGCATTACAATTGCAAGCCCTTCGCGCCTTCCTTCATGACCATCTACCTGCCGCTGGTCATCATCCATGAATATCGGGCAACTGGACCGCTAACCGCTAACCTGCTGGGAGTCGTTGCCCCGGATAAAGAAAAGAAAGTGTTAGCAGATATCACCATCGTCGATCTGTTGAGATTTCTCTTCAACGCGACCGGACATGATTGCCCCGCGCAGGGACGAGTAAAGACGAAAGAAGCACCAGCCTGAGTCTCTCGACAGGATTCAACCTTTGCCGGGCTGACCTTTCTCCAATCCCCGCAGAGCCTGCGCATAAAACTTTTCGACATACTCCTTGACCATCCTTCGGGCTGAGAATTTAGGCGCGTTGCTCTTAATGGTCTCTTTCATCACCCGGGTCCAGCCGGTCGGGACACCGTGACCGGAAACCCGGTAATAAAGGGGAATGATTTCCCTTTCCAAGAGATCATAGAGTGCCTCGGCATCCCTGCGGTCAGGGTCACCGTCGTTTTCTCCGTCGCCGAAAGACCAGCCGTTTTTGCCGTTGTAACCTTCCAGCCACCAGCCGTCGCCGATGCTCAACTGGGGAACGCCGTTGAGCGCGGCCTTCATACCGCTGGTACCGCTGGCCTCCATGGGGGGAGTAGGTGTGTTGAGCCAGAGGTCCACCCCATGCACCAGATACTGGGCCAACTGCTCCCCGTAATCCTCGACAAAAGCGATCCGACCGCCGAACTCGGGATCCCTGGCGGCGTTGAAAATTTCCTGCAGGATATGCTTTCCGGGCATGTCCGCAGGATGGGCCTTGCCGGCAAAAACAATCTGCACCGGATGCCAGGGGTCGTTGAGAATTCTCTTTAACCGCTCGCGGTCATGCAGGATCAGGTCGGCGCGTTTGTAGGTCGCAAAGCGGCGGGCAAAACCGATAGTCAAAACCGTGGGGTCGAGCATGGCGCCTTCAGCCAGGATGATGGAAGGGCTGATGCTGTCCTCAATCCAGCGTTGGCGGATGCGTTCGCGGATCACGATCACCAACTTGTTTTTCAGCCAGAAATGAGTCCTCCACAACTCCTCATCGGGAATGTCCTCGATCAGTTCCCAGATGAAAGGATCGTCGTGGTTTGCCAGCCAGTCAGGACCCAGGTATTTATTGAACAGCAGCATCATTTTGGGTTCCAGCCATTTGGGGACATGGATGCCGTTGGTGACATGGTCGATCGGGACCTGTTCTTCGGTAAGCTCCGGCCAGAGCCCATGCCACATGGTCCGGGTTACCTCGCCGTGCCTGCGGCTTACTGCATTGCGGCAGCCCGACAGTTTGAGAGCCAGCACGGTCATGTTGAATCCCGCATCGGGGGCCTGCGGATTGACGCCCAGTTGCAAGAAGTCCTCCCGCTCGAGACCCAGGCCCGGCCAGTAGGTAGCGAAGTATTTCTCCATCAGGAAGAAGGGAAAGACGTCATGGCCAGCCGTGACCGGTGTGTGGGTGGTGAAAACCGAGGTGTTTTTCACTTCCTCGGTCGCCTCCTGATAGCTCATGCCGGCCGCGACCCGTTCTCTGATCCGCTCCAGCAGGACAAAGGCAGGGTGCCCTTCATTGAGATGCAGAACCGCGTGCTCGATTCCCAGCCGGTCCAGCACGTGGTAGCCACCGACGCCGAGCACAATTTCCTGGCGCAGTCGCTGCTCGATGTCCCCAAGGTAAAGGTGGGCGGAAATCTCCCGGTTCCAGGGGTCGTTCTGTTCAATGTCGGTGTCCATCAAGTAGAGGGTGACCCGGCCCACGAGCACCTTCCAGACTGCCACATGGACGGTGGGCTCGACCAGCGGCACCCGGATGACCAACTGCTCCCCGGAGTCGTTCATGACCCTGGTGATAGCCGCCGCATCCCGATCGAGAATCTCATCGGTGCCCTCCTGCCAGCCGTCTTCGCGGATTTTCTGCCGCACGTACCCCTCCGGGTACATGAAACCGACCGCGACCAAGGGAACGGAGAGGTCGCTGCATTCCTTGAGGTGGTCGCCGGCCAGAAACCCCAGTCCGCCGGCGTAAAAGGGCAGGGAATGCTGCAGCCCGTATTCCGCCGAGAAGTAGGCGATCGGCTGGGACTCCGGGCTGGGCATGAATTCGCTGAACCACTCGTAGCGGGTGTTCATATAGCTGCGGAAACGGGCCATGACGGCATCGTAATGGCGCAGATAGTCGGGGTCGTTTGCCGTTTTTTCGAGAATCTCCCGCGGCAGCTCCTTGAGCATTTTAACCGGGTTGTGGATACTCTCCTTCCACAGCTGGCGGTCGAGCATCTTGAAGAGCATCCGCGCCTCCGGATGCCAACTCCACCAGAGGTTGAAAGCCAGCTCGCCCAGACCTGCCAGGCGTTTCGGAAGATTAAGAAAGGATTTTGGAATTTCTTCATTCATGGCACTCAACATCTAGTTGTTATGAAATTGCCTTACCAAGGCGAACAATGCGGAACATTCTTCTGGAAGCGTTTTTTCCCAGCATCTCCACCGTCCTTGTGTCTTAAGAGTTTGCGTACCTGGATTCCGGAAGAACCTGTCCTCCATCCACCACGAGGGTCTGACCGGTTATGTATTTCGCCTCGTCAGAAGCGAGAAACAACATGGCATAGGCAACATCTTCCGGCTCGCCAATCTTTCCCATGGGGATTGACTGCCCTGAACATCGAATATATTTCTCATCCCGAAAATCCAGCCCCTCCCCCCTGATGTCTCCAGGCAATACCGCATTTATTGTTATGTTGTTCTTCGCAACTTCGATGGCCGCCGAGCGCATGAAACCAAGGCTCCCCGCTCTGGCTGCGGCATAATGAGCCCATCCAGGAAATCCGTTTATGGGGCCTATGATTGAGGACATAAGGACGATCCTTCCGTAATTCTGCTGCATCATCTGTGGCAGACAGGCCTTCACCGTCAGAAAGGTTCCCTTGAGATCGGTTGCCTGAACTTTGTCCCACTCGGCCTCCGTCATGTCTTCTATCCGCATCCATGGGAAAATGCCCGCATTGTTACACAGGATGTCAATTCTCCCGAAGTGCTCTACCGCCATCTGAGCCATGGTTTCGGTATCGGTTTGCTTGCTCACATCTGCTTTGACGAAGGCTGATTTCGCGCCCGTCTTGTGGAGGTCTTCCGCAACCATTTGGGCTTTTTTTTCATCTATATCAACAACAAGAACACTAGCGCCTTCAGCCGCAAAGATTTGCGCAATGACTTTCCCGATCCCCTGGCCGGAGCCGGTGATAATGGCCACTTTGTTGTCAAGTCGCTTGCTCATGCTATACCTCCCCTTTTGTTAGGTCGCGATTCTTCTTCGAGCATTCGTGCTGGTAGGGCTTCGCCGCAAAGCGATTCCTAAATCGATCCATTTCCCTTTGGAAAGAGTCTATTTCTTTAAGCCATCTTTAAGCGGTCTCCGCAGTTTCCAGGCTGTCAGCTCCATTGTTCTCTTCTCATGTCCTCGAACAGGGATGGATAACCAAATCGTTAAATACCATATTTAGCCGTTGTTCCCAAGAATAGTAATGAGGCTTTTAAAGAATAGCTCTAAAAGGCGGAAAGACAAGGGAGTGTGGACAGTTTTTTCATTTAAAAACAGTCGGTTAAATGTTGTATTCGTTTTACTCGCTATACCGATTTTATATAAATAAAAAAATCAAAAATTACCCTGCCTTGAAAAGGATAAGAACACCGGGAAAACATGGGTTCTTTAAAAACATATACTGTTATGACTCTTCTACTTCCCCTTTATCGTTACAATCATGGAAACATCTCCGCTTGCGGTTTGGGTTCGAAAATCCTGATTTCATGCTTGTTGAGTTATTGAGGACTAGTCTGCGTCAGCATAGTGATACCGGATTTCCTCGTAGTTGGGTGTACGCAGAAGGGGGTAATGATAATGGTTAAGTGGCTTCTGTTCGCGAGTGGCATCATCGTCATAGGTGCTGCCATCTCGGCTATAATCGGTCAGGCACATGAAAGAGCTAAGGCGAATGAGCTGATAGAAACACTTATCCAAAGCGCGTCTCGGCCAGTTACTGGCTCCGTCGATTTTGATTCCTTCTCAGAACTTCCTCCTCCGGTTGCCAGCTACTTCAGGCACGTTCTTGCCGAAGGGCAAGAACTGATCAGAACGGCGAGGATAGACCAGTCGGGTAAGCTGCGAACCAGCGCGACGACCGAAAGATGGTCTGCGTACACTGCACGTCAACTGGTTGTGCCACCCGCAACCGGCTTCGTATGGAACGCCAAGGTCGAGATGCCCTTGGCCACCCATGTGCGCGTTCTAGACGGCTACCTCACTGGCGTTGCTTCAGCTAGGGTGAGCCTTTTGTCGGCATTTGCTGTCGCCTCAGAAGCTGGTGTGCCAGAACTGAACTCTGGAGCATTGCACAGGTACCTAGCCGAAGCAGTTTGGTTCCCCACTGCTCTTTTGTCTCAATCGGGTGTAGTGTGGACACCAATTGATGATCGAGCAGCCCTGGCAACGCTGACTGACAGCGGAACGACGGTTACTCTGGAGTTTCGGTTCAACGAGGCCGGTGAGGTGGTGAGCATCTTCAGCCCCGGTCGTTTCGGTAAATTCGACGGCGGATACAAGCAGGTGTCGTGGGAGGGACACTTTCGCGACTATCAAGTGCGAGCAGGCATGCGCGTTCCCCTGTTTGGAGAGGTTGGCTGGTACGTTGACGGAGCTTTACAAATTGTCTGGATGGGAGCCCTTGTCGATGTGCGGTATGAGCTTGGACCGTAATTCACTGGCCCCTTAACCAAGCTTGGTAAAAAGTACCTTACGTGGGCTTGAAGGGATATATAATTCATACAAACCTTGCTATCTCTGCGGAGGTCAAAATGAATTGTCCCTATTGCCAACACAAAAATCACCTGGAAGTTGACATGCACGCTGATGGCTACAGCTCTACTCTTCTTGAATGTTCCGAATGTGGGGCATTGCTGAGTTTAGGGAAAAAAACTATTAAGACAATTCATGGTCCTACAATTCAAGATCAGGCGGCGCAGGAAGCAATTGCCAATAGGCCGTGACGTTTTTTCAGTAAATTTGCAGGGGATAAATTCATTCGCCATAAACCCTTCTCAGAGGAATATTAGTGGGTGAGACATGTTTCAGATCATCGAAAAGAAACTCTCAATCCGATTCCCGCGTAGGCAACATCTGCACGTTCTGTCGTGCCAGATTCCCAACACCCTCGACCGACACAATTTACTCTATCGCCTGGTGAATCCTGAACAGAATTGGCAAACTATTCCAGGAAAACCAATTCCCTATCTACACCTGGCCTAACTGAGGACGGTATTGAAAAGTAGAGTGCTGACCCTGCTGCTGGCCCTGGGGATAGCTGGCGTTATCTACTGGGGGCTGGACCTTGACCAGCAACTCAGGCTCGGTATGGCTGTCCTGGCCGGTATCGCCACGCTTTGGATAACCGAAACCTTTCATGTCACCGTTACGGCATTGCTGATACCGATACTGGCAGTTGTCAGCGGCACGTTCAATGTGACGGAAGCTTTGGAAAACTTTGCAGATCCGATTATTTTCCTGTTTCTAGGCGGGTTTGCGCTGGCGGCCGCCCTGCACAGACAGGGGCTAGATGCGCGCCTGGCGGCCCGGGTCATCGGCATCGCCAAGGGACGCCTGGATCTAGCCTGCCTGTTATTGTTTGCCGTTACCACAGTTTTGTCCATGTGGGTCTCGAATACCGCGACAACGGCAATGATGCTTCCACTAGGGCTGGGACTGCTAGCCGACCATCCCTATAGCGAGAATCAGCGGACCTACTGGTTTGTGTTGCTGGGCATCGCCTACTCGGCGAATATCGGTGGGATCGGCACGTTGGTTGGAAGCCCGCCGAATGCCATTGCTGCCGCCGCTACCGGATTGGGCTTTACCGACTGGCTGGTGTTCGGATTGCCGACGGCCGCTGCAATGTTTCCGGTGGTCGTGACGGTACTCTGGTGGACCCTGCGTCCGGGTTTTCCCGACCAGCGAGTGGCGACGGAGCAGGTGGCCCCGATGCAGGCCGGTCAGTGGCTAACGTTGGTGGTATTTCTGCTGACTGTTAGCCTATGGCTTTTCAGCAAACTCTTGGCTCAAGGGCTGGGAATCGAAAAGGGATTCGACTCGGTGGTGGCCATTGCGGCGCTGATTCTGCTCACGGCCCTGCGGCTGGTCGATTGGAAAGACATCAATGACGCCGTGGACTGGGGCGTGCTGCTATTGTTCGGTGGCGGGCTGACCCTGTCGGCCCTGCTCAAGACGACCGGGACCAGCATCTTCCTGGCCAAATCCCTGATCGGTTTGATGCACGGTGCGCCACTGTTTCTGTTTTTGCTGGCAGTAACGGGTTTTGTGGTCATGCTGACCGAAATCGCCAGCAATACTGCCAGCAGTGCACTGCTGGTGCCGATCTTCGTTTCCGTCGCCGAAGCAATGGGTCTGCCTACTGCCGCAATGGCGGTGGTGATCGCCATTGCGGCGTCCTGCGCTTTCATGCTGCCGGTCGCGACCCCGCCGAACGCGATTGTTTTCGGTACCGGCTTTGTTCCCCAGAGCCGGATGATGCGCGTCGGGCTGATGCTGAATATCTGCATGAGCCTGTTTATTGCAGCCGGGGCGTGGTTATTTCTATGACAGGTCATGCCCTGTACCTCAAACTGCTCAGGATTGAAGAGTGCATTGCAGCTATGTCGATTCTCTGTCCACCCAAAAGACCACGGCGTGCCATTTTTTTTGCCTTCTTCAATTTGGAGCTGCCTTACTAAGTGAGCAAAGGCGGATTTGGAAAGATGCGCTTGAGATTCCGCTCGATTTCCGCTTTCAATTCGCTCAGATCTGAACTTTTGACGATGTATGCGTCGGCCAGCCAAGAGGAAAAATCGTCCTTGTAGCAATCGTATGCGCTACAGAGAATAACCGGCAGGCCGGAACGCTCCTTGACGATAGTCTGCAGCATATCGAGACCGCTCTCCTGTTTGATCTTGATGTCGAGGACGACCAGATCGATCTGCTGGTTTTCGAGAGCTCTGGTTGCCTCCGTACAGTTCTCAGCAGCAATCACCTGATATCCTTCGTCTTCCAGTTCTTCAGTGTAGAGGAGTCTTATCCCAGGTTCATCATCGACCACCAAAATTGTAGACATAGCAGGGCTCCTTGTTTTGAGAAAAAAACATCAAATTAACAACTAGCGCTACCGCAGCTTGATTACTGATCGCAATATCGGAAGCAATGACTCTCCACTTTGAGAACCTCGGCAAACTAGATTCGGTATTAAGTTGTGTGGAAGTAACGCAATGCACGCATATCAGTAATTCTTGATAAGCAGTCATTGGAGGTTTCGATTTAATTTATGTTTGTATCCCGTATTTGTCTTTTTAAGGGCCACGTTTGCAACTGATTCAGTGCGTCTTCGGGGCGACACATCTTCAACCGGGGTGTAATTCCAAAACGGCCGCCTAGCTTCACGGTCAGCGTCTGTACGACTGATACCGATATCCTTCAGGAGATAATCACTTATTTTTGCTAGCTGATTACGCTGCCTCGATATTTCTCGCCAGAATTGAATCTTTGCAAATACCTTGTTAGTGAAGGGAAGCAACAGCATGAACAAGCCTCCTTTTTCTCGGGGGTTGATGAATTGACACCTTTTATCCCAGGCAGAGGTGGGCAATGAACTATTTAATGTGGGATTTTGCAAAAAATACCAATTTAGGTATAGGGCATGTTGAAAGAGTAGCTCAAGAATGTAGAAGAGCAAGGGTTTGGATGAGACTTTCCGTTCAAAAACAGTATGTTATTCTCTTTTCCAAGCCTTGTAGAACAGTGGTTAATTTGGGGGAGTCAATAAGGAACCGTATTTATCAGTGGCTCAGTTCAACAGGTGAGTCAAAAGTTTTTTTAAATAAACAAACTGTATACTGTATAAAACAGAAAAGCTCTAAGTATCTAAAAATTAGGACATAAATTCTATTTCTAGCTTGCATTGTTTCACAACAATGATAACCTTAGACCTGATCGGTGATAAATTTACATAAACCACAACCAGGGAGGAAAAGAAAATGATTTGCCCCATCTGTCATAAAAAAAATCATATAGAAATCGATCTTCACTCAGACGGATTTGCTGAAAATCTCCAGGAGTGTGGAAATTGCGGTGCAATCTGGACTCAGCAAATGAGTACTGAAATCCTTTTTAAAAAAACCATTTTCAGCCCAGGCAATAATTGGAACAATAATATGGGAGGTAACGATGAAAAAGCGATTGATAGAGGCTGGACTTTGGAGTCAAAAAGAGGGACAGGAACCAGAAAGCGACATTTCCTCAGCTTGGCGCGTTGTGGCCAGATTGGGATATCCAGGAAGATATGGAGGAAAGGCGCAGGACGGCCTCGAGGAATACCTGATTGTAAATCCGCGGACAGGGAATTTGCTGGCATCCGGCAAAGGTGCTTCCATTACAGTAGCTATGTGTAAAGCCGCTATTGCCGCAAGGGCCCAAGACCGAGATTTTCATTGTTGAATGATCCCAGAGAGCTGGAGGATTTGAGTTTCAGTGGTTCCCGTGCTCAGGATAGATTTCCAGATAGGATCTTCCGGCTTTAGTGTTAAAGCAGATCCACCGTTGTTTAGGAAGTGGGGGCTGCCCTGTTTTAATTCTTGATGGCGGGACAGTACCGATCTTAGGTTTCTGCATGCCTCGCAAACTCTTTCTGAACAAATTTTTATTCTGAAGAGGTCAGATTTGCTTTCTGATCTTGTTTTTTTATGAGAGCTGGGTAGATTTAAATAGAGAAAGTATTAATTGTATGAAGACCTCTGACAAATTTTATACCTTTCAGGAGGCTCTAAAAATGGGCGCCAATGATACGCAGATCAATGTCCTTGTCGCTATCGGAAATAAAGTTATCTGTGAAAGTCTATGCCACACACTGGGAAGTCAGCATACACTGGGAAGTCAGCATACACTGGGAAGCCAGCAGCCGAGTTACAGTTGCACTACTAACATTCAGAACAAATCCACCACTGCTCCGGATATTGTCCTTTTTAATGGGGCAAAGACTCTTGAACAATTGCAGGACAGATACCTTGAAGCAAAATTTATCCTTATGGACACTGGTCTGAACGAGCAAGATATCACCTATCTGCTGTTCT
>CAMYNC010000129.1 GCA_947259685.1 uncultured Desulfuromonadales bacterium
CGCTAAAACGGCTGCGGCCAAACCATTGTGAAATCGGGCGCTCAGTCTGGAGCCCGGCAGGCCCTCAGAAAGATCGTCCAGCAGCTGCCGGATCATGGGCGCAGCAGAGAGCTGGAGCCCATCTGGCGTTGCAATGAGTTCAAAAGAGTAAGGGGGCTCCCCTGCCCCACCCTCATCAATCAGCATTTCCAGTTCCAGGGCCGCCTGCCCTTCGTAACTGACCCGATTTCGCAAGCCAATCAGCGCGGCCACGGCATCGAACAAGCGGCCTACGCTGCTGGTAAAGGGAGAATTGATCTGCTTCTCAATCATCTGCTGCAACAGCCGGCGATCCTTTTCGGGAATCTCATCCAGACCAGGGACCCTTGGCAACCTTTCTCCGAAAACCTGAACTAGATAGCTCAGCGCCATCCGCCAGGGTTCTCTGGTCGCGGCATCGCCACCAGGCATCGGCAGATATTTCAGCTGACCAACCCGCTCGAATCCAGCCAGGTCACCCAGCAGAAATTCACCGCCCCAGATATGACCATCCTGGCCATAACCGATACCATCAAAGATGACGCCGATGGCCGGTCCCTGTCGGCCATTGTCGACCAGGCAGCTGGCCAGGTGGGCGTGATGATGCTGCACAGCGACCAGCGGCAACTCGCCGCCAAGCTCCTCGGCGAGCCTGGTCGAGGCATAGTCGGGATGCAGGTCATGGGCGATGATCTGCGGTTTCACTTCCAGCAATCCCTGAAAATGGTCTATCGCCTGGCGCATCGAATCGACCACCGCCTGATTTTTCAGGTCGCCGATATGATGGCTTAAAAAGCCACGATCAGCCCGGGTAATGGCGATGGTATTTTTCAATTCGGCGCCGACCGCCAACACGCTGGATTGTTCTGCCGGTAATTTCACGCCACGGGGGACATAACCGCGCGAGCGGCGATAGAGAACCGGCTGCTCATCGAGGATCCTGACAATCGAATCATCGGTGCGGATATGAATCCGTCGGTTGTGCTGCAGGTAACAGTCGGCAATCCCCTGCAAGCGCTGCCGGGCGTCGTTGTTTTCGAAGGAGATCGGCTCGTCGCTTTGATTGCCGCTGGTCATGACCAGGGCGGTAAAACCTTCAAGTAAAAGATAATGAAGAGGCGTGTAAGGTAGCATAACTCCGTAGAAACGGTTGCCTGGCGCCACTTCTTCGGCCAATTGCTGCTCGGCCTGCTGCGGCAATAAAACAATTGGACGCTCAACCCCGGCGAGTAGGCGCCCTTCCAGGTCGCTGACCTGCGCATAACCTCTCACCCGCTGCAGATCAATGCTCATCAAGGCAAAGGGCTTTTCGTCGCGATGCTTGCGCCGGCGCAAACGGGCCACTGCTTCTGCATTGCCGGCATCCACCGCCAGATGGTAACCACCGGGCAGGCATTCGGCTGAGCGTGAAAGCGCCTGGAGGAAGGATCGTCATACTCGGCCTGACAGGCAGAGCACATGGGAAAATCGACCATGGTGGTCAAGGGGCGGTCGTAGGGGATATCGGTGACGATGGTGTAGCGTGGCCCGCAGTTGGTGCAATTGATAAAGGGATAGCGGTAGCGCCGGTCGGTCGGATCAAACAGCTCCTTTAAGCAGTCATCGCAGACATGGGTATCGGGAGAAATCTGAGCGGTTCGGCCCTCATCAGCCTGGCTGGTAACGATGGTGAAACCCTTCTCGCCGCGAGGCGGCAGTTCCCTGGACTGCAACTTACTGATAGAGGCCAAGGGCGGAAGCTCTGCGGACATGACTTCGATAAAATCGTCTAAAACCTTATCTGGGCCTTCAATCTCGATCTGCACCCCATGGCTGTCGTTAAAGACCAGTCCGGCCAGCTGTCGTTCCTGAGCGATTCGATAAACGAATGGCCTGAAGCCAACCCCCTGAACGATGCCTTCTACCCTGATCAACCTGCGCTGCATTTACCTGTCCCTTCGAATCAATGCCGTATGCACATTGTGGCACTTTCCAGAAGAGACGACAATCGCGTATACCTGATTGCCAGCTATGCCGCTGATCGAACAATCGACCAGCGGCATAGCTGGCAGGCTCTATCGACCTCGGACGGTGCCATCACGGCGCTTATCTGCGCCGCCGATAAGGATGGTTTTTTTCTTTTTGGCTTTACCGACCTGAATCATCGATAAGCCGCTGGTCTGGGTGATGATCCCCACCGAACGCTCTTCGGCCGGCACGCTGGGGTCGCTATGACCACGAGCGATCAGTTCGCTTGCCAGGGCCTCAGCATCATAGTCGAGAGTGACCCCTGGGATCGGCTCTTCCAGGTCGGTCCGACCGTTGCGGTTCATATAGTGCGGCACGTTGATCGCTTCCTGAGGATCAAGACCGAAATCAAGGACATTCATGATCGATTGGGCCGTATAGCCGATAATTCGCGAGCCACCGGGAGAACCCGTAACCAGCGCGACCCGGCCGTTAGCGTCAAAAACAATTGTTGGCGACATCGAGCTGCGGGGGCGCTTGTTGGGCTGAACCCGGTTGGCGATCGGCGTGCCCTCCTCATCCTCGAAGGCAAAGGAAAAATCGGTCAACTCGTTGTTCAGCAAAAAGCCGCGCACCATGACCCCGTTGCCGAAAGAGCTTTCTATCGTCGTGGTCATCGAAAGGGCATTGCCGTAGCGGTCGATTATTGACACGTGGCTGGTCCCGCTTTCTTTGGCAGCGCTATCTGGAGCGTAGGGATCAAAGGGTCCGGGAGGCTCTCCTGGAGAGGCCGGGCCCAGGTCGTTTTCACTGAGCATGGCGGCGCGTTCTGCCAGATAATCAGAATCCAGCATTCCGGCCACCGGTACAGTGACAAAATCACTGTCGGCTACATATTCATTGCGGTCAGCAAAGGCCAGCCGACCGGCCTGGGTGAAGAGGTGGATCGTATCAACGTCCAATGGCGTTTTCCCCATCAGATCAGGTCGGTTTTCAATGATGCCGAGAATCTGGCCGACCGCCAGGGCCCCTGAAGATGGCGGTCCCATGCCACAGACCTTATACCCCCGATAATTGGCACAAACCGGTGGCCGTTTAACCACCTGGTAATTCCGCAAATCGGCTGTCATCATATCGCCAGGAATATTCAGGTCACCCTGGACCGCCGCAGCGATGTCATGGGCGATTCCACTGCAATAAAATGCATCCGCCCCTCGTCTGGCAAGTTTTTTGAGCGTCCGCGCATAAGCCATATTACGCATCCAGGTACCGGCCGGCTTCGCTGTGCATTCTTCGGCATCCACGAAATAATTGAAGGCGGCAGGGTCGCGGAAAAACAACCGCTCACCTTCCTCGCAGGAGGAGTTTCTTTCCAGCAGGCCGGCCACCTGATCGCTGGTTCGCTCGGTCAGCCTGAATCCGCCTTGGGCGAGATTTTTGGCGGGGATAAACAGTCGCCACCAGGGCAGACGCCCCCAGCGTTGGTGCATATACTCCATCATCCTCGGCACTCCCGGCACCCCGACAGAGAGGCCGCTTTGCCAGGCGTTGAAAAATCCGATCGAATCACCATCCTCGAGGAAGCGATCCTCTGTTGCAGCGGCAGGCGCTTTCTCGCGAGCGTCGATGGTCGTCGTCTTGCCGGTCTTGGCATCATAATAAACAACAAAGGCACCGCCACCCAGGCCACTCGATTGGGGCTCCACCAGACCAAGCACTGTCTGCACAACGATCATGGCGTCGGTCGCCGTACCACCCATTTTAAGGATTCTGGCACCGGCCTCTGAGGCCAGCGGATTGGCCGTAACGACCATCTCTTTCTTGGCTGTGACCGCCTCTGCGAGTTGATCGTGATGCTGTGACCAGCCTGCCGAAACGACCAGCAGAGTCATACAAAAGGCAAGCAAAAATCCTCGTAAACCCATGGCCTGACCTCCTCTTTGGTTAACTGGAATGGGCAAGAAGCAGCTGAGCTCCAAACCCTGCCCACCCAGGACAGATTATGTCGACCGGTAGGCTGATCGTTAAAGGACCCCTCAATGCCAGCGACGGCGACTCTTTACTTCTATCAGAGCAGCATGAGAGATCAAGCTCGCCCCTGATAACAATTGTCCTGGCCAGGCAGACGAGCTATCCCATTGAAAATGCGCACTAAGGGGTTGCAGCGACAGGCCAGCACAGCTATAGTGCCGTCTCGAATTTTCCAACAAGGAGTTAAAAGATGATTACTGCGATCAGCCCGATCGATGGCCGCTATGGTTCGAAAGTTTCTGAACTGACTGAATGTTTTTCTGAATATGCGCTGTTAAAAAATCGCGTGAAAGTCGAAGTGATGTGGCTGATCACCCTCTGCGCAGAGCCTGGTGTCAGCGAGTGTCGGGAGTTGAGTGCCACCGAAGAAGAGATCCTGCGGCAGATCGTTAACAATTTCACTCCGCCGGAAGCTGAGAAAATCAAGATAATTGAGTCTGTCACCAATCATGACGTCAAAGCGGTTGAATATTACCTTAAAGAGCAGATCGCCGGCACCAGCCTGGAGGATCTCTCCGAGTTTATCCATTTTGCCTGCACCTCGGAGGATATCAACAATCTCTCCCATGCCTTGATGCTCAAGGATGGCCTGGCAGCCCTCCTCCCCAAGCAAAAGGAAATCATCGGAATCTTAACAGGTTATGCTAAAGAGTTTAAATCTGTTTCGATGCTTGCCCGCACCCATGGGCAGACCGCCTCCCCGACCACCATCGGTAAAGAGCTGGCTGTCTTTGCCGCGCGCCTGGAGAAACAGACGGCAAACATAGCCGCAGTTGAGATTCTCGGTAAATTGAACGGCGCGGTTGGCAATTTCAATGCTCACCTGTCCGCCTATCCAAATGTCGACTGGGTCGCCCTCAGCCAAAAAGTCATCGAAGGCGAACTCGGCCTTAAACAGAATCTTTTCACCACCCAGATCGAACCCCATGACTACATGGCTGAGATGTTCGATGCTCTTGGGCGCTGGAACACCATTCTTATCGACCTGAACCGCGATATCTGGACATACATCTCCATGGCCTATTTCGGGCAAAAAACCGTCAAGGGGGAGATCGGCTCTTCGACCATGCCGCACAAGGTCAACCCGATCGACTTTGAAAACTCTGAAGGCAATTGCGGCCTGGCCAATGCGATTTTCCAGCACCTTTCAAGTAAACTGCCGATTTCCCGCCTGCAGCGCGACCTGACCGACTCCACGGTCCTGCGCAACATGGGTGTCGGCTTCGGCTACAGCATGATCGCCTACAAATCGACCCTCAAGGGCCTAGGCAAACTGAAGCTCAACGAGCAACATCTGGCCAGCGACCTTGATAACGCCTGGGAGGTCATGGCGGAGCCGATCCAGACGGTCATGCGTAAAGCGGGGATCGAAAAACCTTATGAAAAACTGAAAGAACTGACCCGTGGCCAACAGATTGATCGCCAGACGATCCGTGAGTTTGTCGAGAAATTGGAACTGGCAGACGAAGATAAACAACGCCTGCTGGAAATGAGTCCGGCCAGCTATATCGGCATGGCCCCACAGCTTGTCGATCGGCTCGACTAAAATAGCAACCCTGCCTGCCTCCGGTTACGCTCCCTGAGGCCAGGCAGGGCTCCTCCCTTCCCTTTACATCACCCCCCACTTATCGCCTCGGCCAATTCTTCTGCCAGCGTCCCCATGAATCTGCAACACTACCTAATCGTTGTATTCCCAGGATATTTCATTGACACAAAATCACCTGCAGGATTATAAAATAAGCTGAATCGCGCCCTTAATGAGAGACCCGCTTGCGCAGGTCTGGGCAAGTGCTAGAATCTCTCTTGTTGCCAGTAATCTGCAATAGAATCACCTGAGATAATTTTTATCTGGATATGCACTTGGCTCCACAGGCCAGGAATCGGGCTCAGATTTCCCATTGCAAGGGTGTCTGGCTTGCCACGCCCTTTGGGTTGCCGCGGAAAGACATTCGTTGTGTTGTTCTTTTTTTTTCTACCGGGGGGTCATAGTAATGCCTGCGGGCTTCGCTAAAGAGCTTATAACCCGACTACTGCTGGCCTCAATGTTGCTGGTCGCAACCCCGTTGCTCTGCTGTGCTGCGTCAGCAACAGAACCCGCCTGGCTTGCGACGGCTCCTCCCCCCCTGACTCCCGCCCAGTGCGGTCAATGCCACTCCTCGCAATACCAGGACCTGAGAAATGCCGGCGGCAGGCACCAGTTTTATTGCCAGGGGTGCCATGAAGTCATCCACGCTTACAATCCGCGCAAAAACAATTGGACTGAGATGATGCCCAAGTGCAGCAATTGTCACGTGCTGCCTCATGGACAAACCTTTGCCGACTGCTCCTCCTGCCATGCCAACCCCCACAGCCCGGTCCTGGTTCCCGACAGTGATGATTTGGCTGATCTCTGCACTCAATGTCATAAGGAGCAGCCCGCCGCTTTGGACAAGTACCCAAGTGCCCATACCGGGCTCGAATGCACCGATTGCCATTCCGACCAGCACGGTAGAATCCCCTCCTGCCTGGAGTGTCATGAACCTCACTATAAAAACCAGCCCCCTGCGGAATGTGTGGGGTGCCATCCGGCCCACAGTCCGCTAGAGATTGCTTTTACCCCAAATTCCGGGGCTGAAACCTGCGGCAGTTGCCATGATGAGGCCTATGCAACCTGGACAAAAACCCCAAGCCGGCACGGAAAGGTCAACTGCACCCTCTGTCACGAAGAACATGGCCTGATCCCAGAATGTACTGAGTGCCATGGACAGCCGCACAGCGCCAAACTGATCAATTATTATTCCAATTGCCTGGCCTGCCATTTAAATCCCCACAATCTGCCGGTCAAGAGAAAGCCATGAAGCCGACGGTCAGGGTCAGGCAAAGTTGTCAAATCGAGAGATTCACGCTCAGTGGGAGCCACACAAGGTGAAAATAATGGTTTTAAATATACGAACTGTCATTTCAAAAGTGTGCCCGAGGCTTTTAAATGAGCGCTGCAAACCGCCCCAACCGAGAATCGGCTTAGCCGAATCCGCCTGGAGTCGAAAAGGTCATTCTCTTTCTAACCGCTCCCTTCTGCAAATTTCGCTGCTGCTCTTCTGTCTGCTGCCTGTTTCTCTCAATGTCCAGGCAGCCGAACTGCGGTTGGCTTCAAAATCGATTATTCATTCCTTTGAACGCCCGACGCTGGAAGACAGAAATGCTGATGCTGTCCCCTTCTATGAATACCTGCAGATCGATTATGGCGCTGCCGATCGAAAGGGGCTGTCTCTGCACTTTTATGGCTGGGGACGGGTCGCCCATGACGAGGATAACTTCTTTGACGATGATTCCCGGGGTGAGCTGATCTATGCCTATCTGGAATATGCCCTGCCCTCGGCACCAACCACACTGAAACTGGGGCGGATGCATATCTTTGACGGGGTTGCCAACGAGAGCATTGATGGCTTGAGAGTGCAAACCGATCTGACTTCGGAATGGTCTGCTTCGATCTATGCCGGCCTTCCGGTCAGCCTGGAAACCACCGACGGACGCTCCGGAGACAGTATTTTTGGCGGCAGAGTTTCATGGCATCAGATGGGTGGTCACAATCTGGGCCTGTCCTACAAAACCCTGTCTAACGACAGCAGCCAGGACGAAGAACTGCTTGGTCTCGACCTTTCCCTTATTTTGCCCAAAAACCTGACCCTGCTGGGCTTTCTGACTCGCAACCTGGACAGCAAAGCCTGGGGGGAACAAAGCCTGGAGCTGCGCTACGCCAAGGGTCCCTTTGAAATACGCCCGCAATACATGCGCTATGAATCGGAGGGCTACTTTTCCGGTCAGAAGAACCTTTACCGGGCGTTTCAGGCCCAGTCCCAGCTGAAAAAAACGACCCAAATTTTTGGTACTGACGCATTTTGGTTCCCCAACGAATCGATCGAGGTGGGGGTCAAGGCAAAGTACTATGATTATGAGGAACGCTTCGATGCAGCCCAATACCTGGCGGGCCTGTTTACCTACAAATGGAAAATCCTCTCTCAGGTGGGCTTTGAACTCGGCCGCATGAGCGGAGATGATGCAGCAAACCGCTATTGGTTAACCAGAGGATTTTTCTTCTTTGACTATCGGCAACTGTTTTTCACAGCCGACATGCTTTACGCTCACTACGATGAACCCTATTTCGAAGAAGATGGTTCTCTGTTCGCCTCAATCGGCATTGGCTGGAAAACCCTCGAAGACCGTTTGCGGATCAAGCTGTCGATGGACTACAGCAACGACCCAATTTTCGATTACGATAACCGCTATCTGCTGGTGGTGGATTACCTTTATGATCAAATTCAAGCGATGAAATAAGCGAATGGAGCCTTAAATCTATGGGTAAACAGAGCTTTTATAGAACAGTCCTTTTCGGCACCATCAGCTTGGTATTGCTGCTGCTTTCTCTATCCTGCAGTGCGGCCAAGCCTGGCTACCAATTGCCGGGCGTTCATCCACCAATCTTCGAAATGGCTGAGCGCCGGGTTTATTGTGTTCGCTGTCATGGCCATGACAAAGAACCGGTCGATTTTGCCCGTTACAATCATGTCCCGACCTTTACCGAGTCGCATCGCCTGGTAGCCTACCAGGATGAGCAGCTGTGCAGCATCTGCCACGCACAGAGTTTCTGCAATGACTGCCATGTCACGCCGAGTTCTGAACTTAAACCATCGATAAAATACCAGACCGAGAATTATAAACGCCTGCAACACCGAGGAGATTACATCGTCCGCCATCGCATCGATGCGCGGATCGACCCCAGTCCCTGCTTTCGTTGTCATGGAAATCCCAGGTCAGCGGCAAGCTGCCGACGCTGTCACGGCTAGTACCGAAACCAAAAGGGGCGACAGATGCCAAAATTTTTTTTACCGGAGCTGCTGGGTCAAGGTTACCTGAAATTCCTACTGATCGTAATACTGAGTTGCTATGTCGGCGGCTGCGGCTCAGCGGAAACCAGCTCCGATGCACCGGTATCGGTCAATAGTGTCCATGAGCCGGGCTGGCTGTTTGCCCACGATACTGCGGCCCAAAATGACCTGATCGGTTGCCAGGTCTGCCACGGGGTTAATTTTCAAGGAAGCGGTAATGCCGTCAGCTGCTTCAACTGCCATGTTGGTGGACCGCCCTTCCGCATTCATCCGCCTTCCCTCGAACCGAGTTTCTCATGGAAACATCCGGTCAATCACGGCAGCGAGGCGAAAAAAAATATCCGCGCCTGCCAGGGCTGCCATGGACAAAGAGGTGGTTCAGGGACGAACCCCCGCTTCAATGTCGCTATCGGTAATTTAGAGACTGGCTGCGAAAGCGCCCTGGGGTGCCATGACAATTTCAATGACCCGTTTGCCTCTTTTGACAATGGTCACAACCCAGGAACGGCTCACCCTTCCCTTGACCCAACCGACCCGGACAAGCAAGACCTTGTTCATTGGTATGGCGAACGCATCGAGTATCTTGACGATTCCGGCCAGATCCAGACCTACCTCATCAGCCACTACAATGCCGGCAACCTGGTCGACGCCTGCAGCCTTTGCCATGGCAGAAATCTGCAGGGCGGAAGCGGACCTGCCTGCACCGCCTGCCATGTGGTCAGTCCGATCGCGGAACCTGCCAATTGCGCTTCATGCCATGGTGCACCACCGATTGCCATAGAAAGCTATATTCAGGACGTTGGCCGAACTGAGCCATTGAATTCAATCTATCTGGATGCAGTGAGAGGCGGCTTACATCTGCAGCACGAGGCGATCGACTGCGCTGCGCGCGATGAACAGGCGGACTGTCGGGTTTGCCATATCAACACCGAAACCGGGCTTGAAGGAAGTGACCTGCGCACTAATGTCAACCGGCACCATCTGCTGGTGGGAACGCCCATTCCCAATCCAACGCCGACAGGCGTCCATGGCAGTTCCGGCCCAGGAGGAACCTACGGTTGCTTAACCTGTCACTCCAATCTCGATCCAGTGACAGGCGTATTTAGTGAGCCGTTCCGTGACTGCGCCGGCTGACATCCGGCTATTTTCCCGGCGCAGCCCTGTGCTAATTAGTGAACATTCGGAAACTTCGGATGCTCACTAACTAGTTTTCAGATTGGAAACGAGAAATTTTTTTGCAAGATCAAGGAAATCAAGGCGTTGCGCGGAGGCGTACATTGTACGCCGCACAAGCAAGGCTGAAGATTGACGCAGAGATTGCGGAAAATGGCCGTTTCCGAATGAAAACTAATTAGTTCGTTGCGAACTGAGAGGGAAGGAAATCATGACTTTCGGCCACTTAAGCCAGACGGCTTGGATAGCGGCTTATTTGCCTGGGGCACTTCCATGTCGCCAAATAACCATTCCGCTACGCGAAACGACAAGCCAAGTCGACATTTTCCCTTCTCGGAAAATTGAATTATGGACCATCAACTGAAAACCATTTTCAAAACCGCCTTAACATATAAAGTAAATTAGGGAAAATGACCTAAATAGTTTGTAATTTCTACAAACCTGATTTTGGCTCACATCTTGCCATTAAGACTACATAAACACCTGAAACGCAAGGGTTGGCAGCCACTAATACGGTGTCATAGTTGGCGAATCGGGATGTCCCTTTCGCTGAGGCTACCGAACGCTATAAGCATTAAAAAAGCTTAGCCTGACTGCTGAACATATCCCTTCATGAGATATGGCGCAAATTTTATCCTAAGCTCTCTAGTATCTTGAACAAATATGAGGACTTACTTGCTTAATTAACGAATATCTATATTAATTCCTTCTATTACGAGTTGCTAAATAGGTCACGGTCGGTAAGCTTCATCTTTATCATTGTTTGTTGCTTTCACGGCATGAAATTCAGTTTCAATTTTATAAAAAAATAATTTAGGCCTATTTAAGTTCATCATCAATTTTGGCCAACATCTTTTGTTTGCCCAGCCAAGCAATTATCGCGGCAACTGAATTGGCAGCCACTTATTTTTTGTCCTCCCTATTTTTATAGGGAGTTGAAATTGCGATATTTCCCTAACATCTCAGGGTCATAGCTTTTTTAGGTCCTCCATCAAAGCTTTGATTTCTGATCAGGGAAAGGATTGGCAGCATCCACAGCAACCCAGGATGGAGGAAGAAGAGGATTGCCAAAGGACCGATATAGAACTGCAGTTCAATTTTAAGAGAGGTAGATATTTAGTCAAAAGCTAGTGTTTTTTCCTTAAGGGAGGCAACAAAATGAGTAAGAAGCTCAAGTCTGGATTACTGTTAACTTTTGGATTGCTATTAGCCGTCGTATTTTCGGCTAATGCTGCAGTTCCGCCCCCGCCGGTCAATCAATTCCTGGGTATTGATGACGGCGTTTTTAACAACATTTCCGAACCCCAGTGCCGTCTCTGCCATGGCCCTAACGCTGAGCCAGACAGTCCG
The DNA here is from genome assembly GCA_947259685.1 of uncultured Desulfuromonadales bacterium. The sequence continues at coordinate 11,385 of CAMYNC010000129.1, forward strand.
GTAAACCCCGATCCGACCAACGTCAACCGCCACCACCTGCGAGTCGATTCCCTTATCGGTGACGATCCCACGCAAACTCCTTCTGCAGCGCCATGCCTGCAGGATCCAGCCACCTGCAATGTCGGCGATGTTTT
>CAMYNC010000130.1 GCA_947259685.1 uncultured Desulfuromonadales bacterium
TGCTGGTAAGCCGCTGTAATGATTTAAGAAGAATCAGGGGCAGGCCAACCAAAAGTCTAACATAAAACCTCCCAAGTGCCTGGCACACAGGCCATTGCAACTTTCTGTGCCAGAATCAGCGATTATGCCCTTAAAGTTAAGGTTAGTCAAACTTAATTATTTTGTTGGTAGGGGGATGGTGCGAAGAACCACTTGAATGCTGCTTATCAGTCTGGACTGGTTGCCGACCTTTGGCTCTTTCTGGGGGAGGGCTGAAAAATGGACCTAAAGGTCTCCGGTTAATTCCTGCAGAGTAAACAGTTTTGGATTGATGGTCTTCACCGAGGCGACAATCTCCTGCAACCGTTCAAAATCGACGCCTTCCTCGGTGTCGGTGGCTTGGAAAAACGGATAGCCCTTCGGCATCTCGGTGTACTGTCCCTGACGCAACAGCAGAACATCGACCATATCGTTGACCCGGCCGCTGGCTTCCCAGGGATCGCGGTAATTGTACTGCCGAGCCATCAGGTGCAGCCCCAAACCATTGGCAAAGAGGCCTTTGACTTCAAAGGAAAACTCCCGCGGCGAACCATAGTGTTCATTGCGACCTGAGCGACTCATTACTTTGGCACCGGCGGCTTCCAGCAGGTCTTTCAAGCTTTCTTCGGTCATCGGTTGTTGCTCTGCAGTCATTTTAAGGTCCTTTTATTTCATCAAGTCTCAGCTCCAATCCCCAGTCAACCGGTTTGCGGCCATCGGGGGAGAGAACCCAGAGGGTGGGAATGTCGGAATAGTCAGGGGCCGGACCATAGCCGTCGGTCAGGTAGATGATCGCCGCCGGTCGTGGTTGCAGTTGACTGGCGTAGTTGAACACCGGCCGCAAGTCGGTGAAGCCACCGCCGCGATAAACTTCACAGATGTGGGGTACGCCGCTGAACTCAGTGATTTTTTGAATTCGGCTGCCGGCGTACAGCAGAGTGATCCGGCTTTGTCGGCCACGGGCGATCTGCAGCAGTTCGCGGGCGAAACCTTCCCGCAGTTCCTCGGTGTCGGTCGAGTCACTGACATCCACCCCAACCACCAGGTTCAGCAGCTGTTTTTTCCGCAGTCCAGGAGTTCTCTGAGCGAACCGACGATGGCTGCGTTTCCAGGTTGCGGTGCGACCAACCCGCCCGGCGCTGCCGATAAACTGACGCAGAATCTGTTGCCAGGGAATGCTCGGCGGAGCGAGAAATCCCGCCATCAGCTGCTGAAGGTCGCCAGGCGTTTCGCCGTGACTCTTCTTCCAGGCGGTCTGCACCATCTGGCGGACAACTTGTTCCGAAAGTGCCACCGGGGTCCGGTCGGCCTGCTGCCAACGCTGATGATCATCCAGCGGTTCCGGCCTTGACCGCTCCGCCTCCTGGACGTTGTTTGAGGCTTTCTCCCGCCGGCCGTCAGCGCCCTGGCTTTCACCTGTTCCTTGCCCCTGTTGGTTGCCCAGCATCGGCAGTTTCAGCAGGCGTGCGTAGTACTCTTCGGCTGACAGCTGTTCCGGCAGGCGAAAGCGCTCCGGCAGCACCGCTTCGCGCGGCAAATGGTCGATGCTGGGATTGATCGCCAGATCGCAGGCCAAGTCCCAGTAGCGCGGATTGCGTTCGCGCCGGCGGCAGGGGTGCAGGTGCAGGATATGTTTGATCACATGCTCCAGCAAGGCTTGTTGTTCGCTGCAGGAGAACAGGGCAAAACGCTGTGGGTCGATAATCAGGGTCGGAACGCCGTCGGCGATTGTCACTCCGGCGGCCTTCTCAGCGGCCTGCTCGCGCCGTCGGAACTGCAGCAGGAACTGGCCGTAAAAGGGACGTTCTTTGAGCAGGCGGATGATGGCGTCCTGCAATACTCGCATTGCGATTAAGCAACGTCCTGGCTGATTTTCTGGATGGTTTCCAGAATACTCGCGTCGTACTTATCCTGGCAGAGGATCTCTGCAACCTGCGGGGTGCGCAGCAAGGTTTTCACCAGGCCGAAGCGCATATCCCGGGGCAGGGCATCGATATAAGCAATCAGATTATCCTGCTGCTCTTCACTGAGCTCAGGAATTGTTTCGAGAATGGCGATCAGCTCCGTCATGGTTGCTGCCTGAACGTCGTCGCGCTGGGCCGTCGCCTGTTCAGCGACCTGCTGCCAACGGTCGAGAATGTCTGCTGCAGTTAAGGGTCTTATCCGCTGTTCTGTGCACCACTGGAGAAACCCGACCGCCGCTTCCCGGCCTATCACCCCAGCGTAGACCTCCATTTCCAGCGGTTTGGGAAATCGGCAGTGATTGCGCAAAACGCTGACCATTTCCCAGGCACGTTCGGTTGGTTCTACCAGCATATCGATGCTGCGGTTATTGGTTGCCAACAGCTGTGGATTGCCGGCAATAAACTGGCGCACCTGATGGTCATAATTCTGTTGCCGGGCGTACCTCCCCCAGCATTCGGCATCACTTTCGACCTGTAACACCACCATCCGGTCGAGCAGCGCCCGATCGAGGGGGGCGACCTGGTAGCTGCCGTCGGGAGGATTGATCGCCACCACCACCCGGTGTTGCGCCGCCAGTTGATGGGTGTGTAAAGCACGCCGTTGGCCTTCAGCGGGGGGCTCGACAAACTGAAAGATCGCCTGCAGAGTGTCCTCCTGCTGGGCGCGATTCAGTTCGTCACAATGAACCACCGTTGCTTCCGCCGAGTCCGCTGGCCACCAGCTTGGCCGGCTCCAGTGCATTTCCTGATCTTCCCGGTAGGGAATCCCGACCAGGTCGCCGACTTCCATCTGTCCCAGTCGCAAAGGGATATATTCGCGACCGATCTCGCGGCAGACCTGGATGATTGCCGCAGTCTTGCCAACCCCGCGGTGGCCGACGACGCAGGGAGTCAGATCGGTTTTGAGGAGGATTTCTTTGAGGACGGTTTTCAACTGATCGATATTCATCTTGGCTGCCCTTGGATGATTGTGACCTGAATTGTCAGCTATTGATAGCACAGGGTCGCGCAGCGGTGCAAGCTGTGGCTGTAGGTGGAAAATCGGCTTAAATGAGAAAACTTACATGTTTTATGGTATCCTGAAATGTGACATTAGTTAATGCAAGCTGTTTGGAGTGATGAATGTCAATGCGGCCATTTGTCCGACTTCGTTGCGCGATTTGTGCCTTGGCGTTGCTGCTATTGGCGGTTGGCTGGGGGTATTTTGCGATCTCTTTTGCTCGCGATTACCGGGCGATCGAGAGGCAGACGCGGAGCTATGCGCAGACTGCTGCTTTGGGTCTGGAAGAGCATATCCGCCGGATGTTGCACGGGCATGATCTGATGCTACTCGATGTGGCGGAGCATTTGGTGCGTGGTGAACATCAGGTCCGCTTGCAGACCTCGCTGAACATCTGGATGAAACGCACTGACAAATTGACCGCCTTGGTGGTTTTTGATGCGGACAATGCCAGCATTGCCGCCGAAGCTTATCAGGGCCAGCGTCCTGGCAAGCTTGTCTTTCCCGCCATTATGACCGGTCCTGAACAGATCTCGCCGCTACAAATAGCAACTCAACTTTTCCGCGATGAAAATGGCCTGGAACTGGTCAGTTTTTTTCGCCAGGTGCAGGTCGATGAAAGGCACTTTTTGGTGCTCGGTTTATTGCAGGTATCCTGTCTGTTCGATTTTTTCCAATCGATCGAGCTTGGGGAGCAAGGGACCGTCTCCATCCTGCACGCAAACGGCAGTTTACTGGCTCATGAGCCTAAAGAGACAAGCCTGCGCGGACAGGCTCTGGTCAATGATCAACAATTCCAGGCGCAGCTCCAGGCCAAGCGGGTTGGTGTCTACCAGCCTGCGGAATCAGCCGGGGATGTCGCGCGTTTTTTTGCCCATCGCCGTTTGACCGATCTGCCACTGGCAATCGCCATCGGCACCTCCGGCCAGCCCGCCTTCACCGAATGGAATAATCGCCTGGTCGACTTTTTATTGATACAGTTTATGATCAGTCTGGCAGTGTTGCTGTCGACCCTGCTGCTGGTCCGCGGCCTGTCCCGTATAGAGCAATCGGAACTTAAATTGCGCGAACGGGAGGAGCATTTTCGCTGCGTTGCCAATTCGGCGGTCGATGCGGTCATTACCGTAAATGCGTTAGAGCAGGTGCAGTTCTGGAGTCGTGGTGCTGAGCGGATTTTTACCTACGGTGAAGAGGAGGTAAAAGACCACCCGCTGACCGATTTCTTCTTGTTCGAGAATGGGGATGGCAGCCGGTTTTCTCTGGTCGATCTGCTCCATGGCCGGGCCGATTGTGGATCGGGGCCAACCTTTGAAATCGAGGGGGAGCGTAAGGATGGCTGGAAGTTTCCCACCGAATTATCGGTTTCTGCCGGAACCAGCAAGGGGAAACCGCTTTATACCCTGATTGTTCGGGATGTCACCGAGCGCAAACTGATGGAAGATCGTATCCGGCGGATGGCCAGCCATGACAACCTGACCCGCTTGCCGAATCGTGGTCTGTTGATGGACCGGCTGCAGGTGGCCATGGCCCAGGTGCGGCGCAAGGGGGGCCGCTTTGCGCTGTTGTTCCTTGATCTGGATGAGTTCAAGCCGGTCAATGATACCCACGGTCATGAAGTAGGCGATCAGCTGCTGCTGCAGGTCGCTGACCGTTTGCTGACCAGTGTCCGCGAATCGGATACCGTCGCCCGGGTGGGGGGCGATGAATTTGCCGTGCTGCTGAATAATATTGAGGATGAGCAGGCGGTGCAGAGTGCCTGCGAAAATATTCTCAGTGCTTTAAACCGCGAATTTATCGCTGCTGGTATCCGTGCCAAAATCAGCTGCAGCATCGGCGTGGTCGAATATTCTGGTCAGGAACTCACCCCCAGTAATCTGCTGCGCGAAGCCGATATGGCAATGTACGTTGCCAAACGGGCGGGGAAAAATCGCTACCAATTCGCCAATTCGCGGTAAACTTAGACCTGAATCAGTAGATATTCACTGATTCAGGTTAGAGCCTGAGATTTTAAGACCAGGCAGCACACCTTGCGGATCTGACAATGAAAACTCTTCTCGTTTTGCTCGTTATCCTTTCTATCTTACCCAGGCTTGCCGTTGCAGAAATCAACCTGCGCGAACTGATCCGTACGGTTGAAGAGCAGTATTCCGGCGCTTCATCACAAACCGAGGTCGAGATGACGGTGAAGACCGGCCATTGGGAGCGGCACCTGCAGATGGAGTCCTGGTCGCTGGGGCGCGAGCGGTTTCTGGTGCGAATTCTGGCGCCGAAAAAAGAGCAGGGTGTCGCAACCCTCAAGGTCGAGCGCGAGGTCTGGAACTACCTGCCTAAAGTCGATCGGGTCATCCGTATCCCGCCCTCGATGATGGGTGGCGCCTGGATGGGCAGCCACATCACCAACGACGACCTGGTCAAAGCCAACCACATCGATGAGGATTACGATTTTCGGTTGCTGGCCGAAGATCCGCAGAGCTGGACCATTGAAGGCTTGCCGAAACCGGATGCGCCAGTGATTTGGGGCAGGCTCGTTTACCAGCTGCAAAAGCAGCCGTTAGTGCCGCAGCAGGTGGAATATTTCGATGAAGAAATGGCTCTGGTGCGAAAAATTCTGTTTGACGATGTGCAGACCGTCGACGGCCGGACCATCCCCTTGCGGATGACCGTATTGCCGGTGGAGAAACCTCAGGAAAAGACGGTGATGCACTATCGTAATCTCGATTTTGATATCGAGCTGGGGGACAATTTCTTTTCCCTTGGGCGGCTTAAAGGGCGGCGCTGATGCTCTGGCAGCTGGCTCTGCGTAATATCTGGCGAAATCGCCGCCGTACCCTACTGACCCTCTCGGCAATGATCATCTCCTCGGCGCTGCTGATTCTGGCGCTGGGTATTTTCTCCGGCATGCTTAAAGATATGCTTGCTTCAGCGACCGAACAGTATTTCGGGCACCTGGTGATCAGCGCCGGCGATTATCAGGACGACCGCGATATGTTTGCCAATTTTCTCACCACTCCGCAGCTTGATAGCAGCCTGCAAAGTGAGTCACAGATTCGTGGCTACAGCAAGCGGTTGCGCAGCTTCGGTCTGCTCTCGCATCAGCGTAATAGCTCGCCAGCTGAATTGCTCGGTGTGTTGCCGCAGCAGGAGCAGCAGGTCACCAACCTCCAGGAACATCTGGTCTTAGGCCGCTATTTGCAGAGCGATGATCCCTCCGGGGCAGTGATCGGTTTCGGCTTGGCCCGCCGTCTGGGTGTCACCGCAGGGGATAGTTTAGTGTTCGTTACCCAGGCCGCTGATGGTTCGATCGGCAACGACCTGCTTGAAGTGCGGGGGATTTTTTCCACCGGTGTGCATAGCCATGACAACAGCTTGGTGCTGGTGCCGTTGGGCTGGCTGCAGCAACTACTGGTGTTGCCAGAACGCTTGCACGAAATCGCCGTGCGGATCGACGACCCCCTGCAGGCCGAAATTTTTGCCGCCGCGTTGCAGCCACGTCTGGCCGGAGACCTCCAGGCCCTTGACTGGGGGCAGATGCTGCCCGAAATGCGCGAAGTAGTCGCCAGTTACGATGTGTCGCGGATGATCATCGTGACCATCCTGTATATCGCCACCGGCCTGGGGATTCTGAATACCTTCTTTATGTCGGTGATGGAGCGCACCCGTGAATTCGGCGTGCTGATGGCGATCGGCATGCGGCCTGGTCAGGTGCGGCTGATGGTGCTGCTGGAAACCCTGTTCATGGGGATTCTTTCCCTACTTGCCGGGGTCGCTTTGGGGGTGTTGCTCAGCCTTTACATGGCCCATGTCGGGATCGATCTTTCCGGGAGCCTGACCCCGATTACCTATGCCGGTGGAACCATCCTGCCGCGGCTGCACGCGGTGCTGGAGCCTGCCAATATCCTTTTTCCTGCTGTCACCCTGATGTTGGTCTGCCTGCTGGCCGGGTTTTTGCCAGCCAATCGTGCCGCCCGCATGCAGCCGGTGGTGGCCATCCGCGAGGAGTAATCAGGGTGGATTTATTCCTCTTGGCCTGGAAAAACCTCTGGCGCAGTCGGCGGCGCACGCTGATCACCCTGGTGGCGCTTAGTTTCAGTCTGATGCTGGTGCAGGCCTTTCATAACCTTTCTTTCGGGGTTTACTCGGCGATGATCGACAGTGGGGTCCGGGCCGGCACCGGGCACCTGGTCGTCTACCATCAGGATTATGTCGACAGCCGCGACGAACAATACTCTTTCGATCCACAGCACCTCAGGCAGCAAATCAGCGCGGTCGACGGGGTTGCCGAAGTGTTGCCGCGCCTGTACCTTCCCGGGTTGGCGCAATCGAGCCGTGAAAGCCGTGGGATTATGCTCACTGGTGTGGTTCCTCAAGCGGAGCAGCGGGTCAATCCTTTCTTGCGCGAACTGCCGAGCGAGCAGCAGCTCGATTCGCTGAACAGTCGCCAGGCGATTCTCGGCAGTCGCCTGCTCAAAGAGTTGCAGCTGAAGATCGGGAACAAGTTTGTCGTCACTCTGCAGAACTCGGCTGGCGACTTGGTCAGTGAAATGTTTCGCGTCAGGGGGGTGGTGCAGACCGGCATCAAGTCGGTCGATGGCGCCCTGCTGATGGTCGGTCATGAGCGGGCCGCTGCGCTGGCCGGAACCCCTGGGAAAATTCACGAATTGGCGATTGTCCTGAATGGTCAGCAGGATGACCGCCGCGTCTTCCCGGTATTGCAACAATTTTTGGAAAATCGTCCCCAGTTGGCCGGACTCACCTGGGAAGAGGCGATGCCGAACCTTTCCAACGCCATTCGCCTCGATTATGCCAGCCAGAAGTTCATTTTCGTGATTCTGCTGTTGATCGTCACCATTGGTGTCATTAATACCCTGTTGATGTCGGTGATGGAGCGCTTTCGCGAATTCGGTGTGATCCTCGCCGTCGGCGCCAGCGCTATGCGCCTGCGCCTGCTGGTCTTTATCGAAGCCCTGTTGCTCGGCCTGGTTTCGATGCTGTTCGGCAGCCTGCTCGGTTCTCTGGCCACCTGGTATCTGCAGGCGGTCGGCATCGATCTGCGCGATTTTATCAGCGAAACCCTCGAATTCGGCGGCGTGGTTTTCGACCCGGTGCTGCGTGCCGCCTGGGATAAGCCATATATGCTGCAAATTGCCGGATTTATGCTGTTGCTGTCGCTGGCCGCAGCGGTCTATCCGGCGATCAAGGCGGGGCGGATTAAACCGGCTGATGCAATGCGGCATCATTGATTCGGCGAGGGAGGCGGGCGCCATATATGGCGCCCCTACGGATGATGAAGCCACCGATGTAGGGGCGAGACATGTCTCGCCCGTTGTGAAAAAGAAACGAATCGGTTGACCTGTCGGTCGCCCCTGCGGAGATATTCCGAAATGCCCCTGATCGAACTGAAATCCGTCAGTAAAATCTACCCGCTCGGCAGCCAGCAGGTGATTGCCGTTGACGACCTTTCTTTAACTATCGAAGCAGGTGAATTCACTGTATTGGCCGGTCCCTCCGGCAGTGGCAAAACGACCTTACTGAATCTGATCGGCTGCCTTGATGCGCCAAGCAAAGGGGAAGTCTGGCTCGACGGCCAGGAGGTGGGACAAGCGCCGCAGCCGCAGCTGGCGAAACTGCGGCTGCAGAAGATCGGTTTTATCTTCCAGTCCTATAACCTGATTCCGGTGTTGACCGCCGCCGAAAATGCTGAATTCACTCTGATGCTGATGGGGATGGATAAGACCCAGCGTCGCCAACGGGTGGTCAAACTGTTTGCCGAGCTGGGCCTGGCCGGGCTGGAAGGGCGGAAGCCGTCCGATCTGTCCGGTGGGCAGCAGCAGCGGGTCGCCATTGCCCGAGCGATGGCTGCTCTACCGACCGTGGTTTTGGCCGATGAGCCGACCGCCAGCCTCGATTCGCAGGCCAGTGAAGAACTGCTGGCGCTGATGAAACGGCTTAACCAGCAGCAGGGCGCAACCTTTGTCTTCAGCTCACATGATCCGCTGGTGATCTCCCACGCGCAGCGGGTGGTGACCCTGAAAGACGGCCGGCTGGAGTCGGATCAATGACCAGGGGGTTTTGTGTTTTACTGGCCGTTCTGCTGCTGCCGAACCCTGGCTACGGCGCAGACTGGTTCAGCGACCTCGACTTTGGCGGTTCGCTGAAAACTACCAACATTTACCTCGATCGTATCCCTAACCGCACCGAAGTGGGTTTGCTCTCCTCGCAGCGGTTGCGTTTGGAACTGAACGGTCGACTCGCGCAGCAATATGATTTTGAAATCGCTGCCGAACAGCAGCTGCTCTGGAGCGACCCGCCGGAGTTGAGCAATCTGCCGCAGGATTCGGTCAATCGTCGTTTCGATCTGGAAAAAAGTTGGAATCGCGACGGGCGCTTCGAATCACAATTGCAGCTGGACCGATTTAACCTGCGAGGTGAATTTAACAAGATACAGTGGACCATTGGTCGCCAGGCGATCGGCTTTGGCCGCATCAGCCTGTTCTCACCACTCGATGTGATCGCTCCCTTTCCTCCCGAGGCCATCGATGTCGATGTGCGGCCTGGGGTCGATGCATTGAAACTGGTCCGTTATTCCGGCTTGGCTGGCCAGGTTGGGGCAGTGGCGGTGTTTGGTGATGAAAAAGAGCATAACAGCTACCTGCTGACTCTGGGCACGAATGTCGCCAATTTGGACCTGCTGGCGTTGCTAGGGATGTTGCGCAATCGACCGATGCTGGGAGTTGGGATCGCTGGCGAAATCGGTGAGTTAGGCGTTAAATTGGAGGCCGCAGGGTACCGTGGCGACGATGTGGGAGAACCGGATGGCGATTTGTACAAGGATTTTTTCACCGCAGCTCTGGAAACCTGGTATCGCTTCGACATGGGGCTGGTGCTGTTGGCTGAATACCTCTATAACGGTCCGGGCAGTCACCATCCTGAGAAATACCCGCTGGTGGCAAGCAGTGCCCCATATGTTGAGGGCTTAAGTTTTCTCCTCGGTCGTCACTACCTGCTGCTCGGACCATCCTACGAACTGCACCCGCTGGTCACCGCCAACGGTCTGGTGATCTATAATCTGGAAGACCGCTCCAGCCTGCTGCGCCCGCAGCTGGCCATCTCTCTCTCCGATAACCTGCA
>CAMYNC010000131.1 GCA_947259685.1 uncultured Desulfuromonadales bacterium
CTCAGCGAATGTCTCGGCCGGATGCTGGTGAAAGAAAATGCTATCACCCAGAGCGATTGCGATGCCTCGGTGGAACGCAGCAAAGAGTCGGGGCGCTTGCAGGGCACGGTGTTGATCGAAATGGGCTTGCTGACGCCACAGGAGTTGCAAGCTGCCCTGGTCCGCCAAGTCACTGAAAAACTGTTGACGACCTTCAGTTGGCAGGATGGCATCAGCCAGTTTTTCCCCGGCAGAAGTTTCAAGCAGCAGGTGACCAATATCCAGCTGTCTCCAGCTAACCTGATTCTGCAGGGGATCAGCCGGCACTGGTCGATTCAGCAATTGGACGAATATCTCAACCCTTACCGCAACGATTACCTGAAGCAGGCCGATGATCCCCTCTATCGCTTTCAGGACATTCAGCTGAGCAAGCGGGGTGATGCGATCTTTAAACAGTGTCTCGGCGCGCTGACCCTGGAGCAGATCCTTGATCGGCATCCGTTGGCGAGGCGCGAAGTTCAGCAGGTGCTGGCGGCGTTGTTGATTTCCGAGATGCTGATCCCCAGGACCAGCCCGGAGCAGCTGGATGCCGAAATTCCGGACCTGTTGGATCCGCAAAAACCGATCGATGAGCAGTTGCGCCGCAAAATTCTTGATGATTATAAGCGGATTATGCAAGCTGATTACTTTGCCTCGCTCGGTCTCAATCGTCAATGCGGGAGCTCTGAGGTGCGCCGCGCATATTATAAATTGGCCAAGGAATATCATCCCGACCGGTTTCTCGACAGTGGCTTGTCGCTGGAAATGAAGAATAAGATCAACGAGATCTTTCAATATATCAGTCAGGCTTATTCCGTCCTCAGTGATCCGAACTCCTGTTCCACTTATCTGGATGAACTGGTCAACGGACCGAAAAAAGCGATTAACATCAATCAGGTGATCGAGGCGGAGACCGCCTATCAGGAAGGGCGCACCTTGCTGAAGATGCGGCGTTATACCGCCGCCGTCAAGCCGCTGAAACGTTCGATTGAATTAAGCCCCGAAGAACCGGAATACCTTACCAACTATGCCTGGGCGTTGTTTAAATCCGCTCCGGAAGAAAAAGAGAAGCAGAATAAGGCGCTGGAAGTGCTGCTGGCGTCCCGTGAGCTGAATCCCAGTCTCGACCTGACCCATCTTTACCTGGGGCACATTTATCAGCTGCAGGGCAAAGAACGACCCTCGGAAAAGTCTTTTGAAATGGCGGTGCAGGCAAATCCCGATTGTACCGAAGCGTTGCGTGAATTGCGGCTGATAAACCTGCGCCGTGAACAGACAACCCAACAGTCAAAGGGGTTGTTTAAAAAATTCCTGCACAAGGATGATGATTAATGCTGAAGGAGGAGCACTCTATGCGACGTTGGATATTGGCGATTATGGGAAGTTTGCTGTTGGCCGGCTGCATCCCCTGTATCCCCTGCCTTTAATACCGCTTAATTCCGGTCAGCATTTCCAGGCTGCTTTGCGGCAGTTGCAGCTGAACCGCCTTCTGCGACGTTGCCGCGGGCCGCAGTTCAAGCATAATGACCTCTTCAGAGGGTGCTGAAAGAATGATGAAAGTCGAAGGTGATTGCCGTCATGTCATCGTCATTTTCACCGCTCTGGCAGTAGCTGTCGACCTGGCTGAAAAGCCGCTCGAGGAATTGATCATGATCGCCAACCTGGTCTTTCAGAACCTTGCCCAGGCGTTCGATGCCAAACTGTTTTCCCTGGGAATTTTTCGCCTCAAACAGCCCATCAGTGCAAAGTAGCATGCGGTCGCCAGGTTGAAACTGAAAACGTCGCAGCTGAATCTCAGGCTGGGTGAAAAAACCGAGCGGTGGCCCGGTTGAAAGCAGGTGGTGAATTTCCTCGCCCTGCTTCACCAACGGTGGTACCTGTCCACAGTTGACATAATGCATTTCCAGGGTCGTTGGGTTGATCACCCCAAAAAACAAGGTGGTGGAGAAAAAATGGTCGTAGAAGACTGTCCGCTGGGCGAAAGAGTCGAGAAACGAGTTGATTTCGTAGATGATTTCGCTGGCTGAACAGCTGTTTTTGGCAGCTCGGTGAATAAAACCATAGAGCAGCGACATCACCACTGAGGCGTGTACCCCGTGGCCGGTGACATCGCCGAGGAAGATACTCTGGCACTGGTCCGGCATGCTGATAAAATCGAAATAGTCACCGCCGATTTCCTGTGCCATGCGATTCTTGACGCCGATGCAGCACCAGCCGCAGACCGGCGAGCTCTTCGGAAACAGCAGCTGCTGAACCTGGCCGGCCAGGCCGAGGTCCTGATCAATTCTGTGGTTGCCGTTCGGGCTCATGCATCCCCTTTTAAATCTATCCGCTCAGCTCTCTTGCTGAGCCTTATCCAGTAGCTGGTCGAGCAGATGTCTGGGGTGGACATTCCCCAGCGAACCGATCATGCTGCGACGAATTTGCGGAATCTCTTTGGCGAGATCCTTCACCAGCTGTTTTATCCGCTGGCGCTTTTGATCGACCACCCCACAGACCGGGCAGGCACAGCAGATAATCGGATAGCTGCTCAAGCGGCTGAATTTAATAATATCAGACTCTTCCACATAGACCAGCGGCCGGATCACGGTGTGTTTGCCGTTGTCGGCGAGCATCTTCGGGCTCATGGCCGCTAGGGTGCCGACGTAAAACTGGTTGAGCAGTGAGGTCTCGATAAAATCATCCAGATGATGACCCAGGGCTATCTTGTTGCAGGCCAGTTTTCCGGCCTGGGTATAGAGCACACCGCGGCGCAGTCGCGCGCAAAAAGAGCAGTAGGATGAGCCGGGCCGGCGCTTTTCTTCGATAATCCGGTAGCAATTTGTTGGCTCCATCCGGTAGCTGAAACCATGCTCTTGCAAGTGCTGCTCAATCACCTCTTTCCGATAACCTGGAAAGCCGGAATCGACATTGACCGCGACTAGTTCAAAATCGATCGGCGCCCGTTTGCGCAGAGCCTCGAGCATGTGTAGCAGGGTGTAAGAGTCTTTCCCGCCTGAGACGCCGACGGCAATCCGGTCGCCAGCTTCGATCAGGTTGAAATCGCCGATCGCTTTACCGACCTGCTTCTTGATTTTGTGAAAGAGGGTTTCGATCTCTGTCGCCACCATACAAACTCCTGGGAAAAATAGCTCCGGCATTAGTAATAGAAACCGCAAGAAAATGCAAGTCTTTGGAAAATAGAGTATTTTAGGATCGAAATTTGCATTTTGTCATTTAGCCACTTTTTCTGGGTAAGGATTTTTACTGGTCTGTCGATAAGAGAAAAGAGGTAATAAATGAGTATCGATCCTTTAAAAAACCTTCTTCACCTTCCACCGGCCAGCGCTGACAAGCTGCCGGACCAAACCGCGCCGGGTTTTGATAAACGCTTTTCTGAAATCTTGAAGTCCACGGAATCGTTGCTTAATTCTTCCGAATCCCCGGCGGGTCAAGCCAGTTCGATCATTCATCTAGCGCAGTTACAGCTGTTCCAGGGATTATTCAGTGTGGTCGATGACGCCAGCAGTGAAAATCTCTTACCCGGGTTTGATTCGCTTGGGGCTTTATTGTCGCAGCCGGAGGTCAAGAGTCAAAAGCTTGACAACCTCTATACGCGCCTGCAGCCGACTTTGCTGGAACCCAGTCCGCTGCAACGCAGCGAGATCGAGCAGATGATCGACCGCGTGGCGGAAAAAGTCAGCCTGGCCCCGGAATTGATCCGTTCGGTGGTGGCGGTCGAGAGCGATTTCGACCCCCAGGCGGTGTCCCCGGTCGGCGCCCAGGGGTTGATGCAGTTAATGCCGGCAACAGCCGATGACTTGGGGGTCGAGAACAGTTTCGATCCGCAGCAGAACCTGCTCGGCGGCAGTCGCTACCTGAAACAGCTGCTAAATAAGTACGATGGTGATCTGGACCGTGCCCTGGCTGCCTACAATTGGGGGCAGGGAAATGTCGATCGGAAAGGCTTGGAGCAGATGCCGAAGGAGACGCAGGATTATCTGGCTAAAGTGAAAACGCGGCTGGTTGAGTTGAGCGGTTAGCCTTCTATTTGCAACCTTTCTTCCTCCGAGGCAGAGCTTATCTACTCTGTCCCGTCCACCTGGTGGCTGTCAACCAAAGGTCAAATCATCCTCTGCCGCTAATTGGGCATGGTCGGCATGTTTTTCCCTTAAGCCGAACAGTCTGCGGATATCCTCTAGAATCATATACAGTGCTGGGATCAGCAGCAGGGTGATGCCGGTGGCGAAGAGGATACCGAAGCCGAGGGAGATCGCCATCGGGATCAGGAACTGGGCCTGCACGCTGGTCTCCAGGATCATCGGCATCAAGCCACCGAAGGTGGTCAAGGAGGTGAGGAGAATCGGCCGAAAGCGTCTTTGCCCGGCCTGCATCAGGGTCGCGAGTAGTCCTTCACCGCCACGGCGGATGCTGTTGGCGTAGTCGATCAGCAGCAGTGAATCGTTGACCACCACCCCGGCCAGGGCGACGATCCCGAACATGCTGAGGATCGACAGGTTGTAGCCCATAATCAGGTGGCCGAGCAGCGCGCCGACAATGCCGAAAGGGATCGCCGCCATGATCAGTAGCGGCTGGCTGTAACTGCGCAGAGGAACCGCCAGCAGGGCGAAGATGACGAACAACGCCAGTTGAAAGCCACGCTTCATTGAACCGAGTGATTCCGCCTGCTCTTTCTGTTCCCCTTCCATGTTAAAAGAGAGCCCTGGATAGTCGCGGGTCAGCTCCTGGAACAGCCCCCTCTTAAGTTCAGCAAGAATCTCTTGGGAATTGGCGCGTTTGCTATCGACGCTGGCGGTGACGTTGATCACCCGCTTGCGATCGGTCCGGTTGATCTGTGAATAGCCGCGCCCCGGCAGAATCTCAGCCGCCTGCAGGAGAGGGAGTTCTCCGCCGTTCGGCGTGCGGATCCGCATATTCTCGAAATTCCACAGCTGTTGCCGATCAGTTTCCGGATAACGGACCATGACCTTCAACTCGTTGCGACCGCGTTGCAGGCGCAGTGCTTCAGCGCCGTAGAAGGCTGAACGCAGCTGGCGGCCGAGTTCCGCCTCGCTGATCCCGAGGGTCCGGGCCGCTGCAGTCAGGTGCACTTTCAGTTCCTGCTTGCCGAGGCTGTAATTGTCGGTGATATCGCCGACGCCAGGATAGCCGGCCAGCGCCGCTTCAATCCGTTGCGACGCCTGGTCAAGGACGGCGAAATCCTCGTGAGCCAGCTGGATGTCGATATTTGCTCCGAGCCGCACCAGGTTGGAGGAAAAACTCAAGGTCTCGACTCCTGGCAGTTCACCGACCAGTTCGCGCCAGCGGTTACCGATATCTGCTGCCGGGATGCCACGTTTTTCGCTCTGGGTTAGCAGCATCGCCAGGTTGGCCACATTCGAAGCGCTGCTGGCGCCGCCCCCCATCGGTCCGGCTTCGGCCATGGTGCCGCCGACCACGGCATAAACATGCCGCAGCACCGAATCCCCGGCCGAGCGGTTTTGATCGAAATCGGCGACGGTCTGTTCGCCGGCCTGCAAAATCTTCTGCACCACCCGGTCGGTCTGTAACGCTGGCGTCCCCGGCGGCAATTCCAGGTTGACCAGAACGACGTCGCCGTCCACTTCCGGCATGAAGGTGAACTTGAGGACTCCGCCGGCCACCAGGCCGATCCCCAGCAGCAGCATGGCAATCCCACCAGCCAGGGTGGCATAGCGGTAATGCAGGCAGAAATTCAGGCTGCGCCGATAAGGACCAGCGATGAAACGATCGAGTTGCCGGCCGAACCAGCGCCGGTTTTTGTCGATCCAACCGAGAATCCCCTTGTCGAGCTTACGCCGTCGTCCGAGCGACAGGTGAGCCGGCAGCACGAACAGGGATTCAACCAGTGACACCAGCAGAATGATGATGACGATCTTCGGAATCACTGAAATGAACTTGCCGAGCATGCCGCCGGTAAACAGCAGCGGGGCAAAGGCCGCCACCGTGGTCAGGATCGAAAAGACCACTGGCCGGCCAACCTGCATGCTCCCCTCTTCCGCAGCCTGCGGATAGGGTTTGTCCAGCTGGCGGTGTTCGTAGATGTTTTCGCCGACGACGATGGCGTCGTCGACCACGATGCCGAGAGCCATGATAAAGGCGAACATCGAGATCATGTTGATCGAGACATCGACCGCCGGCATGAACAACAGCGCCCCGCAAAAAGAGATCGGGATCCCGAGCATGACCCAAAGCGCCAGGCGGATTTCCAGAAACAGGCCGAGGATCAGAAAGACCGCCACCAGCCCGAATTTGGCGTTTTTCACCAGCAGATCGCGACGACTGTTGAACAGCTCGGTGGTGTCATTCCAGCTGGCAATCTGCACGATCTCCGGAAGATCCTGGCGGCGTTGTTCGACGTAATCGAGCACCAGCTGAGAAATTTCGTTCGGTTTCTGATTGCCAACCCGGTAGATCTTGACCATCGCTGCAGGCTTGCCGTCGAAGCGGGCCGAGGTATCGGTTTCAGCAAAACTGTCGCGGACCCGAGCGATTTCGCCGAGGGTCAATTCGGTGCCGTCTGCTTTGGTCAGGATGGCAATCTTTTCATAGCCCGGCCCGTAGTAGCGCCGTTCCTTGGTCCGGATCAGGATATCGCCGCCGGCAGTTTTGATCGTCCCTCCCGGAAGGTCGAGAGAGGCTGCGCGGATGCGGGCCGCAACCTGATCCAGGGTTAAGCCGTAGCGACGCAGGTTGGCTTCGGGGATTTCCACTGAGATTTCGTAGTCGCGGACCCCGCTTAGATCGACCTGGGTGATCTGCGCCTGGGCGAGCAGATCGTCGCGAATCCGCTCGGCCTGCTCGCGCAGGCTGCGCTCTGAGAGTTCGCCGTAAACCACCACCGAGATCACCTCACGGCGATTGAGCAGTTTGGCGATCACCGGCTCTTCGGCGTCCTGCGGAAAAGTGGTGATCCGGTCGACCTCGGTCTTGATGTCGGCGAGGATCTGATTGGCGTCGAATTCGGGGTAGAGTTCTGCGGTGACAGTACCGAAGCCCTCGGCGGCCTGCGCCTTGAGCTGCTTGATGCCGTCAACCCCGGTCAGATTTTCCTCGATTTTTAGTAATACCCCTTCCTCGACCTCTTCGGGACCGGCGCCTGGATAGGCGACTGAAACCTGGATTTTATCGAGGCTGACCTCGGGGAAGACCTCCTGTTTCACGGAAAGCCCAAGGATAATGCCGCCGACAATAAAGACCAGCATCAGCAGGTTTGCGGCAACATGGTTGCGGGCCATCCAGCGGATTGCGCCATTCATAGCAAAATTCTCCCAGCGTGCTTATGCATCCGTGTCACTTCGAAGTTCGCAGCAGCAGACCATCCGCAGCGCCGGCAACCGGGCTCAGCACCAGTTTTGCCCCATCGTTCAGTGCGGCGCGGGCCACCACCAGCTCCGGATCCCGGCGGACGACTTCAACCGGGATAATCCGTAGTCGATTATCGCTATCCATTACCCAGACGCGGTCATTTTCCCGCAGTGCACTGCGCGGGAGTTCAACTACCTGGGCCAAGGTTGCCCCCTGCAGGATGATTTCGACAAACTGGCCGTTGCTCAGGTTGGCTTGTGTTCCCCCTGAAGCCAGCTGATAGGGGTCGTCGATAGCGACCACCAGCGTCGCCATCCGACTGCCGGAATCGATTTCGCCGAAACTGCGAACGATCCGTCCTTCCCTGTGGGGTGTTTCTTCTCCAGGCAATCTGACCTGGGCCTTGGAACCCTGCTGGGTGCTGCCGGCCGACGGGACCGTTAACCAGGACAATTCAGCGACCGGCAGCGGGATCATGACTTCGGCCCGGTCGGTGCCGGCAAAACTACTGATGGAAGTTCCGGCCCGCAGGTATTGACCGAGATCGACCGATTCTTGGCGAATCCGGCCGTTAAACGGGGCTCTGATTGCGGTGCGTTGCAGGTTCAACTCGGCCTGCTGGAGTCCGGCTTGGGCGGCCGCCAGGTTGGCCTGTTCATAGAGCAGTTGAATCTCGCGGGTGACCAGCGGTCCCGGCTCCCCTTTGTTCGGCAGCTCAACCCGCTGCCATTCCTGCCGGGACACCTTGGCGCGCTCCTGTTCAGAGACCAGAGCGACCTCGGCGCGAGCGACCTCGGCCCGGGAGCGTTCAACCGCCAGCCGGTAGTCATCTCCCTCTATTTTCAGCAGAATTTCACCCGCTTGAAAAAAACCGCCAGCCACCAGCCGTTCTGACAACCAGGCGACCTTGCCGCTGACTTCAGGCACCAGGGAAATCTCCTGTTCCGCTTGGACGGTTCCGGTGGCTCTGACCTGAACCTGGTGCGGTAGTATCTGAAGTTCCGTGACATCGACCAGCACACCGCGAAACTCTGGCACCTGATGCTCTGGGCTCTGCTTCATTTTGACCAGCATCAGCAGGCCGGCAACACCGACCGCCAGAAGCAGCAGGGGGAGGAGGATTTTCAGTGCTTTGCCGGTGGTCTTTGCTTCACTGTTCATCGTTTGTCTCGTTGGGCGTTAAGGGTTTGCATTTGCTTGTCGAGTTCGGCGGCCATCCAGCTGCCACCCAGGGCGCGGGCCAGGGAAATTCGGTCCAGCAACCATTGCCGCTGGACACTGATGTTCTGGCTGGAGGTTTCCAGGTAACGGATTTCACTGGAGAGCAAGTCCTGACTGCTGAGCAGGCCGTAGCGGTAGTTGTCCTGTGAGTGGAGCAGCTCCTGGTGACTGGCATGCAATTGCTGCTGCAGCCAGTTGCGGCGTTCGGCGCTGTTACGGTCGGCAACCTGGGCGGTTTCGACCTCCTTTATCGCGCTGATGATCACCTTGCGGTATTTGGCCAGCTGCTCGTCCCGCACCGCCCATTGTCGATCACTTTCCGCCGCCCGTCGGCCACCGTCGAACAGTGGCTGGGTCAAGCCGAGCGCCAGGGCCCAAAAGGTACCGTCGATATCGCCGCTGGCCAGTTGGGTTGCCGAATAGTAAACGGTGGCGCTCAGGTCAATGGCCGGCAGGCGGTCAGCCAGGGCCGCTGCCAGTTCTTTGTCTGCCGCACGCAGGCTGGTAAGGGCCGCAATCACATCAGGCCGCTGGGTCAGCAAACTGGCCGGTAGGCCGATATCGACGGTTGAGGAGAGGCTTGGCAACTGGTCGATTCTGGTGAGCTGCTGCTGGGGAGGTTGGCCGAGCAGCAAGGCGATGCTGTTTTCCGCTCGGGTAATCCCAGTGCGAAACAGAGGGAGCGCCGCTTCGGCCCGGGCCAGATTCTGCCGGGCCTGATAATACTCGCGGGCCTCGGCCAGACCGGCTTTATAGCGATCGCCGATAGTTACAATCAGGTTCTGGTAGTGACCGATCTGGCCGCTGACCAGTTGCAATTGAGCGCGCTGCTCGGCAGCAATAAAGTATTGTTCCGCCAGTTGTGCGCTGAGACTCAGCAGCAAAGTCTGGGTGTCCAGCTGTCCCGCCTCAGTACGGAGTCTGGCTGCTTCATTCTTGTCGTGTAGCCGATTCCACAGATCGACTTCGTAACCTGCCGCCAGCGAAGCGCGCTGGTTGTTGGCGATGGTTGAATCGATAATGCCAGGGGTCTTTTCCCGGTTGAGCGAGCCACTGAGGGTTAATGACGGCCAAAGACTGGCACTGCTGATCCGCTGCAGTGCTTCGAGCTGTTCCAGCCGGTAGATTGCCTGCTGCAAGTCCAGATTGCCACTGAACAGCTGTTGCTGCAGCCGATTCAATTCTTGATCGTTGAAGCTTTCCCACCAGCGATCGAGCAGTTCAACTCCTGCTGCTTTTCCGGCGGCCAGATACTGCTCCGGCAGCACGGGAGGCTCGATCTTTCTGGGCTGGAAGGGGTTGCAGGCAACCAGCAGAAGCAACGTCCCCATGATAAAAGTGCGGATTAGCATGGCGTCTCCAGTCCATTGCGGACAAACCCGATCAGTTCTTCGACCAGCTGATCACCCGTCAAGGGGGTCGGAAAACCAGGAATCTGCAGCGCCGGTCGCGCACTAACACACATGGTATGGCTCATGGCGCCCATGGTGAA
>CAMYNC010000132.1 GCA_947259685.1 uncultured Desulfuromonadales bacterium
GAACTTTGATGCAATGGTAGTGCAGTCAGCTGTTGGACCGATTGGTCTTCCGGCATCGGAAGCTGTTTATCCCGGTATTGGAACAGCAAGTGGAGAACCTCTGAATGCCATGAATGACTATGTAATTAAGATGACCCGGGATGAATTACCTCCTGCAGAGGCATTTTGGTCAATTACTCTTTATGATACTGAAAACGGATTCTTCATACCAAACGATCGTTCTAAATATATTGTTGGCCAAAATGGAGGAATGCAGCTGAATGAAGACGGTGGTATTGAGATTTATCTTGCTGCCGAAAAACCTGCAGGGGTGCCTGAAGATAACTGGTTGCCAATAAACCGTGAAGATATTGATTTAGATCTGATTATGAGGATATATGCTCCCAGAGTTGATGACCTAAAGACATGGAAAGCGCCCAAGGCTGAGAAACCGTAAAACAAGGAGAGTCAAAGGAGTAGGTATTATGAAAAGGACATTGAAAACGCTTGCCTTAGCGTTGTGTGCCGGACTCCTGGCAGGGTGCACCGCCAATGTGAAGGAAGTTGGAGATCCCTCGGGCAAGATCTCTGCCCCGGCGTCTGCGCAGGATGCAACGCCCTTGTGGGCGAGCGTCCCGGAGACGATCTCGCCCGAATGGGGCGCGTTTTTCTCCAAAAAGGGGCAAGGCCGCGAAACGCCAATGCCTGCCCCGAATGACCTCGAGGGTTGGAAAGCCGTGCAGGCCGCCAACGACGAGGCGAAGGAAGCCGCGGCGGACGAAAAGGCCTCAGCGTTTGGCGTGACCTACGAGGAAAGCGAAATCGCCGGCATTCCTGTGGTCGAGGTGACGCCTTCAAAACTTGCCAGCATAGACAAGATCGCAGTCTACACTCACGGTGGCGCATACGTGCTGAACTCGGCCAAGGCCGTGATCGAATCGGCTATGTTCTTCGCCGCCGAAACCGGACTGCGCGTCATTGCGGTGGACTACACTCTCGCGCCGCATTCCAGGTGGCAGGAGACGACCGACGAGGTCATCAGTGTCTTCAAGGCGCTGGCCAGGCAGGGCTTCACGGCCGACGACATCGTCCTTTATGGTGACTCCGCAGGCGGTGGCCTCGCGGCGGGTGCCACGCTCAAGATGCGCGACCTCGGTATGGAGATGCCCGCGGCGCTTGTGCTGTGGTCGCCCTGGGCGGATATTTCCGAGACCGGTGACACGTACGTCACGCTTCGCGATGCCGAGCCCTACTACACCTATGAACACGTTCTTGGGCCCTCGGCACTTGCGTACGCTGATGCCAAGGATCACAAGAACCCCTATGTTTCTCCTTTGTACGGTGACTTCAAGCAGGGATTCCCGCCAACCTTGATCCAAGGGGGTACGAAAGAGATCTTCCTCAGCAACTTCATCCGTCTCTATCAGACGCTCGATCAGGCGGGTCAGACGGTCAAGCTCGATATATACGAGGGCATGCCCCACGTGTTCGTGCCGTCACTCCCGGAGTCCACTGAGTCGCAGGCTGCTATTGCCAAGGTTCGCGATTGGGTATCCGAACACTTGCTCGACAATTGATACGATTTCAAGGAGAAACTCATGGCGAAATACCTAACTTCGGGATCGATACTTATGCTGGCCTTGGCATCCCCGGTCGTGGCGACACCATCACCTACGCTCGAGAAACCCAGGCTCGTTCTCCAGATCACCGTCGACCAGTTCCGGGGTGACCTGCCGACGCGCTACTTCGAGCGGCTCGGGAAAGGCGGGCTGCGCTACCTGCTTGAGGAGGGTATCCACTACAACAATGCCCACCATGGCCATGCCAACACGGAGACCATCGTCGGCCATGTGACCCTTGCAACGGGTGCACACCCTGCGGCTCACGGAATGATCGGCAACATCTGGTTCGATCGCACGACCGGCGCAACTACTTACAACATCGAAGATCCCGACTATCGCCTTTTGACCGAAGGCGCCGATGTGGATCCGGATACTGAGATCGACCCAACGCAGAAAGCCGCCTCCAGCGATGGTCGCTCACCTCTTGCCATTCTGACGACCACGTTTTCAGATGAATTGGCGTCGCTCACTGCCGGCAAGGCCAAGATTTTCGGCGTTTCTGTAAAGGATCGTGGAGCGGTGTCGATGGCGGGCCATACCGGCAAAGCATTCTGGTTCTCCAAGGCAACCAACCAGTTCGTGACAAGCAGCTACTACTATGACGAGTATCCCCAGTGGGTCGTCGACTGGAATGCCAAGAAGATCCCCGAACGTTATGCAAATACTGCTTGGGAGTTATTGCACCCGATCGATACCTACCTCTTCGGCGATCACGACGATCAGGAGTGGGAATTCGTACTCGACAGTTATGGTCGCACCTTTCCCCACGAGTTCACCACACCCGAGAACCCCTATTTCTCGACCTTCCTCACAATCAGTCCCGCCGGCGACCAGATGACCACCGACTTCGCGAAGACTGTCATCACCGAGGAAGGACTGGGGAAAGACAACATCACGGATTATCTCGGTGTCAGCTATTCCGCTACCGACTACATCGGTCATTTTTTCGGCCCCTCAAGCCTCGAATCCGAGGACAACATCCTGCAACTCGACCGGACGCTCGCGGATCTCTTCGCCTATGTGGATCAGGAAGTTGGGCTCGAGAATACGCTGATCGTGCTGTCCTCTGACCATGGTGGACCCGAGGCTCCGGGATATTTGGAAAGCCTCGACATCCCGGCCGGCTATGTCTCGCCCGACGAATGGGATAAGGACCCGGTCATCGCGCGGATCAAGAGCAAGTTCGGCATTGAAGGGTCGTTGATCCAGGGCTACGACCACCCCTATCTCTACCTGACCAACGACATCCTCAAGAATCCCCAGATCGACCTGGCTGCTCTGGAGACCATGATTGCCAAAGAGCTCATCGCCTTCCTTGGAGTGTCTTATGCGATCCCGAGCACTTCGTTGGAGCGTGGGACGGTCCCCGACAACCTGCTGACGCGAGCGGTCCTCAACAATTACAACACTGCCAGATCCGGTAATATCTACGTAGTATTTAACCCTGGTTGGTTCATCAACGACCTGGACGGGTTGTCAGTGACAGTCGTACATGGCTCACCGTGGCGATATGACACATATGTACCGATCATTTTTGCCGGATATAAAATCAGGCCACAGAAGGTTTCACGCCGGGTTCATACGGTGGATGTGGCGATAACACTGGCCACCGCTGTCGGAACGAGGCCACCTTCGGGTGCGGCTGGCGAGGTGTTGCTGGAGGTGCTTGGACAGTAGCCTTGAGCGGCGCGAAGAAAATTATTAGACAACCCAACTTAATTTTGGGGAGAGAGTTATGGAATCCCTTCAAAGATTGATGTCGATGTGAAGTTGAAAGGCTTCACCTTCTCAAAGGATACATTATGGGTAGTATAGTTAGAATCTTCGCCCTGGCTGTAACTTTTATTTGCCTTGCCATTGCTGCATGCCTGGGATCGCTTGCCATCTATTACTCCAGCTTGCCGTCCACTTTGCGCCCGACCGCCGGGGGGGCTTTTGCGCTGGTGGCCGTGATCCTTATTTTCTCCGGCCTAAGGAAGGGCAAACGCGGAGCATGGGCCGTCTTCCTGGTCTTATTCGTGATAGTAATCGCAGCCTGGTGGCTGCTGATCCCACCTAGCAATAGCCGAGACTGGCAGCCCGATATGGCGGTACTCCCCTGGGCCGAGGTCAAGGATAACCTGCTCACCGTCCACAACATCCGCAACGTCGATTACCGCAGCGAAACCGACTATTTGGTCCACCATTACGATCGTACCTTCGACCTGACCGCATTGCAAAGTGTCGATATCTTCCTCGTCTACTGGGGGTCACCCAACATCGCCCATACCATGATGAGTTTCGGTTTCACGGATGAATCTTATCTCTGCATCTCCATCGAGACCCGCAAGGAGATTGGAGAGGAATACTCGGCAATCAAAGGCTTCTTCAAACAGTTCGAGTTGACCTACGTGGTAGCGGACGAGCGGGATATCGTTCGTCTGCGTACCAACTATCGTACAGGTGAGGATGTCTACCTCTACCGGTTTGACGTCTCGATGGACTATGCTCGCAAGGTGCTGCTCGACTACATGCGCGAGGTGAACAGCCTGAAGTCACAGCCACAGTGGTACCATGCCATCCTCACCAACTGCACCACCAGCATCCTGCGCCACACCATGCCTTTCAACCCCGATGCACGGTTTGACTGGCGGTTGATTGCCAATGGTTACCTTGATGAGATGCTCTATGAGCGAGGAAAGATCAACCAGACGCTGCCTTTTTCCGAAATGAAGAAGAGAAGTCTCATCAACCAGAGGGCCAAAGCCGCGGACAAATCCAAAAACTTCTCGCGACTTATCCGCGTGGGATTACCTGGAATGGAGCTATAAATATGCACTTATTAAAGACTATAAAGACTATTCCACGTTTCTGCTTGATCCTTTCGACTCTCTATCTGTTGGCAGGGTGTGCCACACCGATTGGCATCCACCAGGTGTCGCCTCACGAATCGTATCGGGAGCTAATGGCAAATCCTCTGACCGAGGGGGTAGCAAGCAATGCGACGAACATTGTGCTCCGCCGCGTCAACCTAGTCGGGGAATACAAAAAGGACCCGGCCGCAGTTATCGCATATCTTCACGACAAAGCGCTGTATGACGACCGGCGGGATACCCTATACGCCCTGGCGGAACTCTCTTATCTCTATGGTGAGCGGCTGGAGAAGAGTGTAGCGGTGGACAAGCAGGCGTTGGCACCCGACTACTTCCTCCTTGCGTCAATCTATGCCTACTCGTTTCTCCTCGATGACCGGAGCGAACCAGCGCCCAATGCCTTCGATATTCGTGCCCGCACGGCCATCGATCTATACAATTTCGGCCTGTGGCGGGGGATGTCAACCGGTGATGCGGGGACCCTCAACCTTTCACCGTCGGTGCGCACGTTACCGGTCGGCACTCTGGCGATCACGGTTGATCTGACGAACTTCCCTTGGCAGTTGGACGAATTTGAGCGATTCGAGCCGGTGGATAAATATGTGATACGCGGCATCTCCACTCGTAACCGCTCAAAGGGGATTGGCAGCGCCCTTATTGGTGTGAAGAAGGTAAGTCAGGAGGACCTTTTCCCCCTGGCCGCGCCCACGACCATTTTTCTGCGCATCAACGCCAACCTGGCCGAGTTGACGGCTGGGACGGCAACCGCGTCCCTGGAATTCTACTCGGCCTACAACGATAATCTTCTGGAAGTCAAAGGCCGCTACCCTCCTGTCGAGACCGACACCACCACACCGGTGGCCTACGCGCTCGAGACTTCAAAGGTCTGGGGTCTGGGCATGGGTGCGTTTCTGGGCAAGCAGTTCGATTCTATTCCCAATGGTCTGCACTTGACCCAGCCCTATCAACCGGGCCGCATTCCTGTGGTATTTGTCCATGGCACCTTCAGCAACCCGGCCTGGTGGGCGGAGATGGTCAACACCCTCCGAGGTGACCACATTCTTCAGCAAAAGTACCAGTTTTGGGTTTTCCTCTACAACAGCAGTGCCCCCATTGTAGCCTCTGCCGCAGATTTACGCGATGCCCTGCGGAACAAACTCACCCAACTTGATCCAGAAGGGAAAGACTCGGCACTCCAGGAGATGGTTGTTGTCGGTCACAGCCAGGGGGGGCTCCTGACCAAACTGACTGCCGTCGATACCGGCGACAGTCTAGTCCATGCACTGACAGGGAAAGATCTCAAATCCCTGGAACTGCCAAGGGAGAAGAATGCCGAGGCCCACCGTCTCCTTGTGGTGGAACCGGTACCAGAAGTTAGCAGGGTCGTCTTTATTTCCACCCCTCACCGAGGAAGCATCCTTAGTAAACAGTGGGTGCGAACGCTGATCAGAAAAATTGTTACCCTGCCGACAAGAATTTTCGATACAAATCTCAGTCTCCAAGACTACTACACCGAGGACGTGAAAAGAATGATCGGCAGCAGCGTGGGGCCAACCAGCATCGACGGCATGTCACCAAACAGTCCGGTCCTGAAGACGCTGGCAGAAACCCCACTGGCACCCGGGGTGGTCGGTCATTCGATTATCGCGGTCAAGGGAAGTGGCGACCCCAAACTGGGTGATGATGGTGTTGTTGCCTATACCAGCGCCCACCTCGACGGGATGGAATCGGAAGTCATCGTTCGCTCTGGACACTCCAGCCAGGGACACCCGTTCACCATAGAGGAAGTGCGGCGCATTCTGCTTGAACATCTTGGCACGCAGGTAAAGTCGACACTATGATGTGTTGAAAGCCGGACATTCCCGAATTAGCAAGCTATTGAAAAAAGGCATGGGAAATCAGGTGGCAATTTTTCATAACCTGAATTCAACATAATAAATACTATTTTCCTAGAGAGGACTAATGCAATCAAAGAGTCATCCATTCTATCTCTCGATTCTGTTTATACTAGTCATATTCGCTACTGTTTCTGCTGCTGACGACGAGCAGACCAGAGATACTCTAGATCAGGGTTATGAAGTAGTTGAGGTTCACGGGGGTAGCATTAGTGAGGGTCACCAGCGGATAAATCAAAGGAGTGGTATTCCAATTGTTTTAGATTGGTTGCACATGTTTGATAATGCAGGATCATCTGAATTAGATGAAAGCAGTGTCCTTCCATATGCTCTCCTTGTGCCCGATGACTTGATGCAAGCACTAAGGTCAATTGATAGGGGAGGAAGCGGGCCAGGATTTTTCAGAGTGCTGTTATTCTCTGTTATTTCTATCTGTTTTGGTTTCTCGGTTATGTTTGTAATTAAAAAATTGAAACCACCATTTTTAACTAAACGAAATAAACTCATCCCTCCTGAAAATGATTCATTGCTGTCTTTCTGGGCATGTTTTCTCAATAATTTGCCAGCGATTGCTCGTTTGATATTGGCAACAATAATCTCTTCAATTATTTTTCTTGTTCTAGCAGCTGACGTTACAACTGCAGGACGGATGTTTTTCCAAACCCTGCTTGGAACAGTGTTAATTTTTAATCTTTGTGCAGTCATAACCAAGGTTATTTTTTCACCAGAAGATGCAAGGACCAGATTCTTTAATATAAATGAGACTTTAGTCAAACCACTCAGCCGGTCAGTTTTTTTATCTTTTGCATTACTATTATCTGGCGTTGTGCTGATAAATCTCTTTAATGAGCTTGGTGCTAGTTATCAAACTGTGACATGGTTAACTGTATTGTTTGGATCACTCATCGTTGTAGTCTGTGGTTTCCTCATATTTTATCTGAAAAAGCCGATAGCCCAGATATTAATTTCCGAAGCTAACACTAAGAAAAACAGCCGGTTTTACACGCAGCTTGTGCGCCATTGGGATAGACCTGCACTCTTGTATTTACTCATTGTTTGGTCCATCTGGGTTGGGCAGGAAATGTCTGGAACAGTAGAGCGTGATGTCGCATTTATTGCCAGCTTATTTGTTGTACCCATTTACTTGTTCTTAAGTTATTTCGGGAAAATATTTATTGCTTCAGTGGTTGAATCGCTTGCTCTGGATAAAAAATATGATGCTCCTGCGACAGGAGTAGAAGATGTTAATGAAGATGTCGGAGTAATTGTAGAAGACAAAGAGGTAATAATCACCAAAATAAACTTTTACTTTCGCCTGCTAGTTTTAATTTTACTCATAACGTGGATACTTTCCATTTGGGGAGTAAATATCCCGTATGCCTCCTTTGTTGTAAAAGCGGTTTTGGAGTCGTCCATCACTCTGGTTCTAGCTTTTTTCTGTTGGAAAATTGCTTCTTCATTCCTGGAACGTAAAATTCAAGAGGGCAGCCCCGTTCTAGAGAAAATTGAAGAAGATGATGATAATGAGTTTGGCAGTTCATCTCCTCGTGGGCGAGTTCACACCCTGTTGCCGATTCTACGCAAGCTTTTTGGGTCAACCCTTGTGGCGATGGTTCTTTTGATTGTGGCCTCCTCCTTCGGGGTAAACATAGGTCCACTGCTCGCTGGAGCAGGTGTCATTGGTCTTGCTGTTGGTTTTGGCGCCCAAAAGCTCGTTTCCGATGTCCTTTCCGGTTTCTTCTTCTTACTCGATGACGCTTTTAGGGTTGGTGAATATATCCAGGCGGGATCTATGAAAGGAACTGTCGAGGCTATAACTCTGAGAAATGTGATGCTTCGACACCATCTTGGTTTTTTGCAAGTGGTTCCATACAGTGACCTGGGGGCAATAATCAATTATATGCGAGGGGGCATTGTCATCAAGTTCCCGCTTGAATTTCCTTATGATACAGATATAGATCTGGTTCGGAAGATCATCAAGAGGGTCGGGGAAGCAATGATTCAAGATGAAGAATTTGAAGATGACTTTTTGCAGCCTGTTAAATCACAGGGGGTATATGAAATCACAAATTCAGTGATGGTCATCAGGGTCAAGTTTACTGCAAAACCTGGTAAGCAATTCGTCATTAGACGTGAGGCTTTCAGGCGTATTACTGAAGCTCTCAATGCTAAGGGCATTTATTATGCCCATCGAAAAGTTATTGTAGATTTTCCAGATGAACAGAAACGAAAACCGCTCGATGAAGATACTGCAAAGAAGATAGTTGAGGGCGGTGCCGCAGCAGCAGTTGCCCTAGAAAACCAGCAGCAAAAGAACACAGAGGATTGGTAAAACGAATGCTGTTGATTGGTTTGCATAATTTTATAATATTCCTTCGGAATATTCACTTATCGGAGGGTTAGACTTATCTCTTCACAGTTGCTCCAGTGATTTCATGTTATTACCTAAACACATGGGGATTTGGCCCAGTGAGTCTAGCAGTATAAAAAACCAAATTTTTTCATGGTAATAGAACGCGCGAAAATCTCTAATTTACGATGTCTGGGAAATGGGTGAAGGTCAACCCTATAGACGTCAGGTTATCGAAAATCTAGGATTGCCAAGTAGAAGATTCAAGACCATAGAAATGATGTTTTGTTGAGATGTCTACTATATTCAGAAAAATAGGCCGCCCTCAAAACCTAACAACAAGCATGTAATCTGAGAGATGATCTTATCCATGATGAGGTTATGGAAGCACATAGTGTCACAGTGGCAGAGACTGGTCTTGGCAATGTTAATCATTTAAGAAAATCTGCGAATTCTCCTTCTTCCTGAGAAGGTGTCTGACAGTATACGTATCAAATCCTATAGAATACCTCGATCAGATTTCCGTGTGTCATAAAACGAACGTTTTATGGAACAGCCCATCTCGCCCTTAAAAGTGTATCAAAAACCCGTCTCAGATAATTAATCCTGGATTTGTCCCAAAAAATACGTTTAATGAGACCAGGAGGGCTTTTTCATGGGAACAGTTATCGGATACGTTCGTGTGAGCACGAAAGATCAAAATTCTGAATCACAGGAAGAGGCTCTTAGACGAGCTGGGTGTGCAAGGATATACAGAGACATTGCAAGCGGAGCCTTATCGGAACGATCAGGTCTGGAACAGTGCCTCGAAGATCTAACGGAAGGTGATACTCTTATCGTGTGGAAGCTGGATCGTTTAGGGCGATCACTTCCACACCTCGTCCAGACAGTGACATTACTCAAAGAGAAAGGGGTCGGATTCAGGTCGATGACAGAAGGTGTCGTTGACACAACCAATCCTGCCGGTGAACTCATATTTTCAGTCTTTGCTGCACTGGCTCAATTTGAACGAGGATTGATTCGGGAACGGACTCAAGCTGGACTTGATGCAGCAAGGGAAAAAGGAAGAGTAGGAGGCCGCCCATCTCTTTCAAAAGGTGATCGAAAAGTACAACTCGCTCAGGAAATGACCGAAAAGGGAATGAAGATCAAAGATGTTTGCCTAGCTTTGGGGATCAGTCGATCTACATATTACCGATATTTGAAACTGAATGAGTCAATTTGAAAAAGTTGGCACTTATCGCAACGACCCGGTCATTAGGCCCTATACACAAATGAGAATATTTATCGACATATTTGCCACGGATTCATTTT